>CBEVQP010000061.1:0-7217 GCA_965552035.1 uncultured Thermoplasmata archaeon
GACAAAGATATCTTTCAAAGCTTTCAAGAGCTTATAGAAGGATTATCCCACCGTCTGGGCAAAGAATCATCAGACAACGTTTAGGTTCTGAAGAGATTATTCTTTATGATACTAGCAGAATTTCAACAATAATTTGTGATAGGGGGTTTATTATTTCCCTTGTAGACGTAAATACAGACTTTGACTATATAGCGAGTGCATCTTTAGAGGATTCCGAGCTCTCTATTGAGCTTACAGATGAGGAATTTAATATAGTTCCTCCTCACGCATTTTTAGAATACGTTGAAGATAGGCCCTATGTCCCAGGAAGAGACTCTTTAGAGACCATTATTAACGATCGAGAGGGTGTTGTGAAGTTTAGATATTGTTCAAACGATTTTTATGTTGAAAAGTCGTATAGGATGTTTAATAACGTCGTAGAAGGGAGATATCACATCAAATTCTCGAACACGTTTGATAAAAGACTCTCTGTAGGTTTTCAGATTATGTTACCAACTCAAAATTTAGAGGGGGATATAAACCGCGAGCATGCCATTGTCATCGGTTACAAACCCGAAACGTATGAAATTCTAGAAGTCAGTGAAATGCACGGAGTGTGGGCCAATTACTCTTGGATAGGATTTTTCGATGCAAAAAGCGGTGCTATAATGAGGGTATTTCTAGAGACAAAATACGGTGCTCATGTGGACATTACATTAGGTAGTATGAGCCATAAATTAAATATTTATCCCGAAAAACCTAAAGACGTTAGCGAATTAAGTTTTAGGCTTTTGATTAAGCTTGAGAAGTTAAGAGTATTCTAAAGACTCTTTGGGGAGAAGCATAATTTTTATCAATTAACTACACGTTCTACATATAGCATACACATAATGGCATACTACATAACATCTTGTAGTAGGTGATTATATGTCTAGGTTAAGGGTACTTGTAGCATCTTCTGAAGTTTACGGATACGCCAAGGTAGGTGGTCTTGGAGACGTTGCGTATTCGCTACCTAGAGCACTAAAAAGACTTGGGATAGACGCTAGGATAATAGCACCAATGCATAAGCCCCGAGGACGGATAATAAAGGAAATAGATGTTACAATGGGGGATAAAAAAATAAAGGCTCAGATAAGACTCTCTCGAATTGGAGACGTGCCTTTATACTTAATCGAAGGCGGAGGTTATTTTCCCAGAGAGAATGTTTATGGCTACGCAGACGACTTCGAAAGGTACGTATTTTTCTCCAAAGCAATTGTAGAGTTTATTAAGAATTACAATACTTGGAGACCCGATATACTTCATGCAAACGACTGGCATACTGGTCTCGTAGCAGCATTCGTAAAACAAGAAGGTCTTAACGTTAAAACAATATTTACTATACACAACCTCGGATATCAAGGAGACGTAGAGTCCTCGTACAGCCCTATTTTAAACCTACAAAAAGATGTTCTTGAAAAAATAATCCATAATGGGAGAATAAACCCTATAAAATCAGGTTTAATTTTTAGCGACATAGTGAATACTGTAAGCAAGACGTACGCCAAGGAAATTCAGACTCCAGAATTTGGTTTTGGCCTTGATAACGTGTTAAAGAGTATTAAAGATAAACTGTTTGGTATTCTTAACGGTATCGACTACAACGTGTGGAATCCCGCCAAAGACAAGTTCATTTATGTAAAGTATAACGTAAAAAGTTTGGAAAAGAAAATAGAGAACAAAAAAATGCTAGCCAAAGAGTTGGGATTCAAATATAAAGAAAGTATTCCTCTTGTAGGTATTGTTTCGAGACTTGCCTATCAAAAGGGAATTGACGTTTTTCTACAGGCAATAGAGAGTTTTCTGGAGCAGAAATCTTTACAACTTGTTGTTCTTGGTACAGGTGAGAAGAACATAGAAGATATGGCAAAAAGGTTAGCAGAATCGTATCCTAACGATGTAGCTATTGCGCTCAGATATGACGAGGTTTTGGCCCATAAGATCTATGCAGCATCCGATATTTTTGCAGTACCTTCTCGGTACGAGCCTTGTGGTCTTACTCAAATGATTGCAATGAGGTACGGCTCAGTTCCGATCGTAAGAAATACAGGAGGGCTCGCAGATACTGTTATAGACGTTGAGGAGGATCCGAACAAAGCAAGGGGATTTAAATTCCAAAAAATGGACGTAGAAGAAGTTATATCAACCATTAAAAGGGCGTTGAATACGTACTATAACGACAAAAAACTGTGGACAACTCTTCAAAAGAACGGTATGACTGCTGACTTCTCATGGAAGCATTCTGCTAAGGAATACTTAAGACTATACAAAAAAGCATTAGGAATTTAAACTTGAAATCTTAGCTTAGCCATCATTCCGCCAAAACCTTTTAATCTTTGTCCGGCCTCGTGCTCAGTAGATATTATCATGACCCTTGCCCCATACCCCTCTGCTTTTTTTAATATTTCTACACCTTCAGGAGATCTTGCTATTTCATCGGTTATAATTAACTCCTCCACAGCTCCAAACTCTAATGCCCTCAAAACGTTTTCAACACCATAGGCTATTGGCTCTCCTTTTAGTATTCCTGTAAAGTATTCCTCCACTTTTTTTATTTCTCTAGCAACTCTTTCTTCCTTCACTATTTCTTCTACAAGACCTCTATTTATTGCCTCTCTTATGCCAGGAATCCCCGCATGAGCTGTATCTACCACTTTAAACCTCAAATCTGGTAATTTTTCCCTAAGAAACTTTATGAAAGAGTCCTTTGCTACTCCCGGACCAACAATAATTACGGGATTTGTTCCATCATATACCTTTTCTATCATTGAAGCTACTTCCCCATAAAACTCATTAGATCCCCAATCCGTATCTTTACTTCCGTGTCTATAGGCTTCTCCTAAAATTTCTATAGATCTTTGTGTCAAAATAGCTACAAGAGCTTCACTGTCATCTATAGATACAAAAATTGCCCTTGGTCTTTTTGATGCCCTTTCTGCCTCTTCTAGTCTTCTAATGTCCTCTTCTAACCATTCTTCCTTTATGATATTTATCTCATCGCCCACACGAACTGTTAGTGTGTGATACTTCCCCAAGGCCTCTTCTAGTCCATGTTCAACTTTGCCTTTAATCCTTAGAGAGGAAGAGAACTCGTGAAATTCCACTTCTTCAACCCTTATGCCTAACCTTACCTTTACAACTTCTTTTTTCTTTGATCTTGCCATATCCCCTTTGTCAGATAATCTTCTAAGCGTATAGCCAAAAACAAGATCTCCAGGTCTTATAATATTATAAAGGTGCCAAAGATCGTCAATATTCTCCGGAATTACTTTGATCTCTCTTCCTTTTTTATCGATTGTCTCAAATCTCACAGTAACACCTCACTCCTCTGCACCTTTAAGTTTTTCCCAGAGTTTCTTTGCTCTTTCGCCATGATACTCTATGATATCGATATCTCCTGGAGGTAATATTGACAAGACGTATGACGTATCAAAACCATAGGCTCTCGCTACTTCAGTTGCAAAAACATCCTTTCTAATCTTTCCAGGTATAATAACAAGGTAGTCATTGCTATGACTCTTCACTGCAGACACAGGGCCACACATTAATTTTTCATATCCTTCAACATTCACAAGGCCAACAGCACATTTTGTTTCAAGACCATGAATGTAGTTTTTCCTACCTTTAATGACAAACGCACCTAATGGAAGGTACTCTCCCGGACTTGGTGTCTTTGTAACCTGATGTGGATAAACCCAGTACGCATCTGCTGAGTATACTCTGCCCCACGCTCTTGAATGAAAAACTGCAAACTCGGCTGCTTCTTTAATTGTATTCTCGTCTACTTTTTTGCCCTCAGATTTTATTATAACGCTAGGAGCACCATGAATGTCAGCATGAACATAAAGATCTTTATCACTCAAGTGTCTTCTTACCACTTCCTCATTTGTTTTGGCATCGCGACCTGCAACAACAATAAAACCAGATGATGAAATAAACCATTTGTACTTTTCAAACCAAAATGTCCGCGTCCTCTTCTTCTTAGTTACTTCGACCGTTTTCTTAGACTCTAATTCTCTAATCATTTTTTCTTTAATCTCTTCGATTGTTTTTTCTAATCTTCTGGCTCTTTCTTCATAATCTTTGGCTTTTGAGTAGTATTCCCCGAGGCTTTCATGTATGCTCCTATCTAGATAAAGTCTAACAGATATTCCTGCTTTGGGAATCCGTATTTTAACGTAATTTCCCCTCGTATTTAATTCCTCTAAAATTCCCATTTCTCTAGCTTTATTTAAAACTTCGATCCTATTTTCTCTAAATGCTTTTAAAATTATGTTAAATGCATTTTCTAAATCTGAATAAAACTCGTAGGCTCTGTCGGCTATTTTTCTATATTCTTTAGATTTTTTGATTAAGTTTTCTAGCGCTTTTTGTTGCTGTTCTAATATTACCTTATACTTAGCCATTATTTCCTCCTTTATTTCTTTTACATCTTTTTCTTTAGTTATTAATGGTTTCAATAGAAGCTCTTCTATTGCTTTGTGTATATCCTCATATTTCCTTTCTGCGATGTCCCCTCTTGTCAAATAGGTTTTTAACCGAATTGGAGACACAGAGAATATTACGCCTTCTTTTTCATAAACAAACGTCACAGAGCTTTCCTCAGCCTCTTTTATCATCTTTTTTATTTCATCAAAAACTTTCAATAATTCATCTTCACGTATCTCAGAAGCCTTTACTAACTTATCTACATGGGCTCTAAGACACGCTTCTTCTGCAATTTCTCCTCCAAGGCCCAAATCTACTGCTAAAAATCTTACCAAATCCCTAGAAGATTTCCTTGATAACTCTAAAAACTGTTGAAATGTCATCTCTCTTATATTTGGTCTCTCTGGAGGAAACGTATACGGGATCCCCAATTTTATTTCCCTATGTCTCCAAGCACCGTACGAGTGAGCATAGATAATTTTATCGTCCTTTTCTACAACTAAGTTCCCATCCCCAAACATTTCGAGAATAATCCTTACTTTCTCTTCTTTATTTGGAATTACTCCCTCAAAGACTATTATCTTTTCTAAACCCTTTTGAAACACGTTATCTACAATAAGGCCGTCAATAGCTCTCCTAAGGGCTAAGATTTTTGGTGGCGGTGTTTCAGGCTTTGGTAGATTATACGTGGTTCTACACAACCACTCTCCAAGTTTGTATGCCCACTCTTCCGTCCCTACTCCAAATTTGTAAATCTTGAAAGAATATAAGTCCTCATCAATTAAGTAGATCTTATCTATCCTAAACCTTCCCTGAAGTCTCTTAGTTATATTTGCGAGAGCCAAACTCCCTACTGGGCTTCTCCTCGGCACTTAGGTGACCTCCGTATCACCAAATTCATTACACAAGTCCTCCCACTAATAATATAAAACTCGAGAAAATATTATTGAGGTAGGTCAATAGGTTGGCATCTAGGCCAAGGATAATATTACGGAGCAATATATTAACCCATTTACCTAGAGGTGTTTCGATGCCAGAAGACAAAAAATTCAAATTCGAAGAGTTTGACGAGACAAAATATGCGGCTGAGACGCTAAAGAACGTTAAAGTGACTCTTATTACAGTGTTTGCGGGATTGGTCACTGCCATAATCTCTCGACTTATTTGGAGTCTCCCAATTTCCTATAATGTTCAGCTAGGGTTCATACCTGGTATTATAGGCCTTTTCCTAGTTAGGTACTTCTTCAAATGGGCAGGATTTTCTCCCGAGGACATCAAAATTTCTAGATTTCTATGGAGTATGTTCTTATATGCAGTTTCGTGGATAATAATTTGGACGATTTCCGTAAATCCGCCCTTCGCCTAATTTTTTATTTTATATATCTCCTCTCATAGATGTATTTTAGATTTTAGTCCGGATCCCGTAAGCGGCAGAAGTATTTTACTATTTTCTTCAAAATATCCTTCTACAGCGAGCTTTTTAAATACTGAATATGCCACTGCCGACGTAGGTTCTACAATAAACCCATATCTATACAATTCCCTAAGAGCTTCCATAATTTCTTCATCTATTACCGCTATTCCGGTCCCTTCTGTAATTTTTATTGCCTCAACGATTTCATCCCTTCTGGGAGGATTCTTTATTGCTATTCCTTCAGCAAGGGTACTTTCTTTGTTCCTTCTTTTTTCGGACACGCTTTCATATCCTGCAGCTTGAGCAGCAATCATGTGAGGGATCTTGTTGATTAGTCCCATTTCGTATAGCTCACTAAATCCCTTGAAAAGTCCCAAAAATAACGTCCCACTACCAACGGGAGAAATTGCGTAATCAATATCTCCAATTTGTTCATATGCTTCGAATGCTACAGTTTTTGTGCCTTCAATAAAAAAGGGGTTTATCCAATGGCTAATGTATTCACCCTTTTTATCTTCTATAGCAACCTCATGAACTCTGTCTCTTGAGCCCTCAACTTCTATCACGTCTGCACCCAAATTTCTTAAAATAATCTTTTTTCCTTCGGATGTGCTTTTCGGGATATAAATATGCGCCTTTATGCCTTCTAAAGTAGAAAATGCTGCCAAACTTATCGCTGCGTTACCTGAAGAGTCTAGTGAGACTTCTTTTATTCCCTCCTCCTTTAGTTTGGATATAGTTACCCACGTACCTCTATCCTTAAAGGACCCTGTAGGCATTGCATACTCGAGCTTAAAAAATACTGTCACGTTGCCTATTCTTTTTTCGATGACAGGAGTAATAGGAACACTAATGGATGGTATGTACTCGTGAAATATTGGTAGCACGGCAGCGTAACGTCTCATATCCGGGTACGTTTTGTCTGTTATATCATCGAAACTTACGTTTAGGGGAAGTTCCCACTCTATAGTGAGTGTGTGTGAACATTCGCACGTTAGTCTGAATCCTTCGTACTCCTTTCCACATTTTTTACACTTCAATACATATTGGAGGTTTTCAACACTCACTTTCTTGACCCCGAAGATGTTCTAGGTGGTACAAACTCAACACTTTCTGGCCTATACCTTATAGGCTGTTTGTATAACTCCATAAGCGCATAAACTTCCTCAGGCACATCTGTGCTCACTGGTAACCCTAATTTTCTCGCTTCTTCCACTGTTATCGGATAGTCGTGTGTCCATCTACCCGAAGTTAAAATGTCTGCAACCTCCTTAGCTTTCTCTTCTCCTAGTTTATCCTTTAACAAATCGAAAACAAAATCTCTGACTTGATTTATCGCTTTATTTGATACGTC
>CBEVQP010000062.1:0-7178 GCA_965552035.1 uncultured Thermoplasmata archaeon
CTATGTTATACACTTTTTCAGGAGTGTTTTTATGAATTAGATATATTAACTCTTCGTCCATTATGCCTTCCTCAAAAAAGTTATAGGTTTTTCTAGGCACAGTTTTTGGGCCAAGAACGCTTCCAGGCCTATTTGGATCATCTAGATAGTCCGTTTCCATCATGAATCCTCTTCCAGACTTTCTTGCCTTTGCAATAGCCTCCCTTAGAGCTAAGTCCATAGATATCACGGAGGGAATCAATCCAAAGTTCTCGGTTTCAAAAATAGCAGGGGGAGAAAAATGCTTTACAACCTTCTCTGCTCTTAATCCAGCTTTTTTAGCCATATTCGAAATTTCACGAAAAACTTTTGGCGTTGCAGTTTCTGTGTGTAGAATTACTGGACAGTCCAGGTCTTTGGCAACTTCCATTGCATATAACATTATTTCGTTAGAAGCAGCCCATATTTTTTTAGATACTGGATAGTGGGGTCTTCCTACCTCGCCTATGGCTATGGCATTACCATTTTCTACATATTTTGCAGCTAAGTCAATGGCGGACTTCATTAACTCTACGGCTTCTCTAAAAGGAACTCCTCTTCTAAGATTTTCTGTAAAATCAGCGGGATGAGGACCTACAGCGACGTAAATTCTTACACCAGTTTTTTCCATGGCTTCTTTAGCTAATCTTACTGTTGTCTCATAAATTCGTTGGTAGATTTCTATGTTCTTATAGGGATAACTATAGTATGGTTTACTCACGAGAATAATATGAGTTCCACCAGAGCGCTCAAACTCCCCCACGGCCTTCCAACGCTTTCCTCGAGGATCTAAGTGAAAGTGATCGTCAAGGATAGGAAATAGCTTTCGCCTCATGTTTTGTATTTAATAAGGTTGAGGCTTTCAAGTTTTTCTTTTATTATGTTTACTGCTCTCTCAACATCGTCAACCGTTTTTGCACCCGCAATAACAAGCTTCCCTGACCCAAATATGAGAATTGCTACTTTTGGATCGTCGAGTCTGTGAACTAAACCAGGAAACTGTTCTGGATCATATTCTACATTTTCTGGGCCAAATTTAATGGCAACTTCAGTAAGATCAAGTTCGCCTTCAAGATCTACGGAGGCTACCATATTTTGGATCTCTACTTTTGGAGGATCAAGTAACTCAAATCCAAGGCTTTTTAGGGTCTTTTGAAGAGCCTCTACGGTTTTCTTTATGTCTTCTTCACTCTTTCCGCCAGTACAAACAGCCTTTCCACTTCTAAACAAGAGTGCAACAGTGCCTATATCTTCAAATCTGAGAACTAAACCAGGGAACTGTTCGGGTTCGTATTCTACGTTAGGAATGTTTTCAGCTATTTTGTCAAGATCCAACTCCTTAGCGATTATTGCAGAGGCTACAACGTTTTGAATCTCATACTTAACCATATTTTCTCCCCCGGTCACACCCTTTTAAATAATATAAAAAAATTATATAAATGCGACTGGTAGCATCACACATTGCTAAAATATTGTATTTAGGTTCTCGAGCTACTTGGTACATCCTATTGAAGGATTGTTTGAAAAAAATAAACGTTAAATAAGCAAAAGGGATTGGAATTTTATACTCCTATGAAAACTGGGTGGTACTTATGAAGCGTTGGAGGGCCGTGATACTAAATACGCTTCTCATGACGTTTGGTTTAGGAACGCTTACTATGATGAACGTTGCAAAACTTGACATCATTACTCACTTTAGCATTACTTCAGAAGCGTATGATGCTCAGCACATTGCTTACGTATTAGGACTGTTCTTTGCATTCTTATTAGGGCACACTCGTTTATATCAAGGAAGCTTCAAAAGGAGTGTGGCTATAGCACTTAGCTTTGCAGCAATACCGCAAATAATGATCCCATATGTCAATTCGTGGGAAATAGTGTTGATCTTAAGATTTATTCAAGGTTTTGTGATATCACTCGTACCCCTCTTCAGCACACAAATCGGGAATATTTTTGTCGCAGAGAGGCCTTTGGCTAAGGGTATAATACTATCCGGAATATTTTGGGGCGGACTATTAGGGACGTTTTATGGGGAAATCCTTGTAAAGGCATTTGGGTGGAAACTAGCGTTTCCAATTACAGCGTTAATGATGTACGCTGCCTTAGCACTTTGGTGGCTCTTAACTGAGGACTTTATAATAATGAGAGAAGAAGGTCATAAGGCCACAGAGGCTTTCAAAATGCCCTTTACATGGATTTTGGGATTCACATTTTTCCCAGCATTGTGGGTAATATTCACCATAGTGGGGTTTGCAACTTCAACCGGCTATCGCATAGGCTGGAGCACAGATATGGTAGCAAATATAAGCTATACTTTGAACACTTCTAAGGCCTTATGGTCCATAATAATGGGATACGTTGGATTTGTTCTTTCCAGAAAGAATCCATCTCCTAGAGGACTCTTTAGAGCGATAGTTCTAGTTATGATTGCGTCCTATGCAATAGGATTAATAGGACTGTTGATATTCTCAGCAGGAGTCCTACAGGAGAGTTACATTATTGTTTTGTTATCAATGGCACTTGTAGGAGCAATACAAGGTACTGGCCCAGCCTTTTGGACCTCGGCACCAGCAGCATACCCAAAAGAAATATTCCCACAGGCTGCCTTTGCTTTGGGATTAATCTCTAATTCTGCTAACGCTGTAGCACCAACAGTAATAAAGCTTTTAGAATCCTATAGCATTACAGCGGCGTTAGCAGGACTCTCGATTATGCCACTAGTTGGAATTGCGTCCCTTCTAATATGTATGCGGCTTAAACTTCCTATCGAAAAGTAACCTTTTTTAATTTTTATTTTTGGTGTGAAAGCTTTATGGAAGCAAAGAAAATTGCTTTGGAAATATTAGAGGAAGTATTAAAAAGAATAGATCCATATTCAATTTTAAAGGGTAGCTGTTCTTATACAGAAGAAACGAGACTCCTTAAAATCTTTGATAGGGAGTTTAAGCTTTGCGGAAATGTTTATGTAATTTCTATTGGAAAAGCAGCATGTTCTATGGCCAAAGCCATAGAGGAAATCTTAGGCAATGCGATTAAGGATGGAATTGCAATAACAAAATATGGGTATGCAACACCTTTAAGAAAAATTAGGGTAATAGAGGCGGGACATCCTATTCCAGATGAGAACTCGCTAAAAGGTGCTCTAACTGCCCTAGAAATAGCAAAGGAAGCAAAAAAGGATGATTTGGTCATAGTCTTAATTTCTGGTGGAGGATCATCTGTTTTAGAAAAGCCGAGAGAAGGACTAACTCTTGAGGATATAAAGATTGTAACTAGATTACTTTTGGAATCTGGAGCTTCTATTCATGAGATTAACATAGTACGAAGACATTTATCGGAAGTAAAAGGAGGTGGTTTGCTTAAAGCACTGTATCCTGCTAAAGTGGTTTCAGTAGTTCTTTCTGATGTGGTAGGGGATCAGCTCGAGGATATAGCTTCTGGACCTACTGCTGTGGATCCTACAACGTTTAAAGATGCCCTAAATGTCTTAGAAAAATATGGATTAACAAACAAGGTTCCAGAGAACGTAGTAAAGCTTATTCAAAGAGGAATAGATGGAGAATTGGATGAAACCTTAAAAAGCTATGAAGGATACGATATTCACAACATAGTTATTGGTGGTGACTTCTTAGCAAAAGTAACAGCAGAAGTATCGAAAAAATTTGGATTAAAAGCATATATTTTGAGTACAGAAATCGAAGGGGAGGCGTGGTCGTGGGGAATGATTTTTGGATCAATAGTAAAAGAGGTTAAACTTAGAAATAGGCCTTTTACACCACCCTGTGTTTTAATCGCAACGGGAGAGGTAACTGTTACGCTAAGAGAAAATTATGGTTTGGGAGGGCCCAATCAAGAAGTTGTTTTGGCATCTTCTTTAAAATTAGATGGTATTAAAGACGTTGCTCTACTTTCTGTTGACACGGATGGTACTGATGGCTTTACTGACGCTGCTGGAGCGATAGCGGACGGATCTTTGTTGAATAAGTTGAAAGAGTTAGGAATAGATATTAAAGAAATACTTCTAAAGCATGATGCCTATAATGCCCTGAAAAAAGTGAAAGCTCTAATAAAGACCGGACCTACGAGGACAAACTTAAATGATCTATATCTGGCAATAATCTTATAGAATTCTCACTTAAGAAACTTCTTTGCAAATAGAATAACGATTTTTTCATATTTTTTGATGTCTTCTTTTGAAATTTGCGAAGCTTGAGGACACTCTGCGTCTACTATAACGGAATCTGTTTTTGGATCATAAATGAGCGGATAAAGCCTACAACCAAATGGTCTATGCTCATAAATCTTGCATTCACCCGTGGTAACATTAAGAAAGTAGCAATGTCCATCAACATTTTTTAGTTTGGGATATTCATCTAATTCAACAAACTCTTTTGGATCAAAACCGAGCGAGGAGATCCGGATTATGTCTTCCATACTTAGGGGCATATCTGTTTGATAACAACATTTTGCACAAAATTTTTCATTTATTTTACATTTAACTTTAACTTCTACCATAGTTTCACCAATTCATTCAGTATTTTTCTAATATTGTTGTAACGAGATCGATTACGTGGTCTTCAAAGATCCATTCTTCGTATATGTATTGAGAGAGGCTTAGAATAAATTTCATGAAGTGCAAGAGAACAAAGACAAAAAACGCTATTTCAAGGAAAATAACAGGCGAAATGATTATTAAAATTATAATATGGTAAATCCGATAAGTTCTTTCTTTCGGACTTGTTACTTGGCTATAGGGCATCTTATAAACCTCGAAGTAATTTGAAATTCGCATAAATTCCTTGTAGGCTTTATTTACTAGATTAGAGATATCTACAATTCTAGAAATCCCATAAGATTGGATTATCATAATTGTTAAGGCTTCTAAAAGCAATCCAAGTGAAATAACAAAGAAATTTACTGATGAGATTTGTAATGCGTATCCAAAGATTGATAAGAATCCAAAAAGGGCTATGGGTTTTTTTATGCTAGAGTATGAGCCTACCTCCGAAAGTATGTTATTTGTGTAGGTTCTAATAGTTTCATCGCCTTGAAATTCAATGTAATTTCTTATAGAAATTGCACTGTGCCTTATAAAGTTTATAACTCTCTCTGGATGCCCCTCAATGGTTACTACAAGACTTAGCAGGATATAATAAAACATGGCCATAGAGATTACTGTAGAAAGTAGATAAATAATGAACTGAACCTCTGAGGAGGGAATAGATCTTGAGAGCAATAACTCTAATATTGTTTTTAAAAAACTCTGAGTTTGGAATGTTCTAAGAAATTCTAAAATGGCAAAATGGATAATAACAGCTAATGATAAAATTTTGAAGAGCGTGTATAGTATGACTACATGTTTTACTTGTAAAACGCGATCAGTACTAATCTTTTTGGCAGAACTTAGTAAGGCCTTTTGATCAATACTCCCCATTCCAAAGACCTCATTAACAAGTCACGTGGAAAATGCCGAGGACACGTTTTTTCCCAGAGAGCTCTATGTATTTTTTAATAGCCTCTCTTGTGGGAAGCTGTATTATTTCTAGGCCCAAATCTTTAAGGAGTTTCAATGACTCCTCAGTAAGGGAAAGCATACCATATTGTCCAGTACCTACAATTATAACCTCTTCTCCATGTCCTAAGTAGTTAGTAACCTCTTCAATATCTAATCTGTGACTTGTACCATGTTTTCTTTTGGAAATTTCTTTTTGTCTTCTTTCTATTTTTCCGTCAGGGTAAATTACTATATCATATTCGTAAACTTTCCCGTCTATTTCTATCCATCCAAATTCAGAAGAAATATTTTTTGGAAGAGCGCTCATACATTTAATTCTTATTTTTAGATCGAGAATTTATACCTTTCTTGTATATTAGAAGCCTCCTTCATTAAATGATATTGTTCAAAGATTTTTAACATGAATTTTAAGCGGAGAGTCATTTTAAATACTGGGTCTAAATAATAGATAACGATGATGACGGGATTAATATTTCCAAGAAAAAGTGATAAGAAGTTTATTGAAACTCTTATGAAAAATTTGAAAAAAATACTTCGAGGCGCAGAAATAGTGAGTGAACATGGAAAAATAATTGCTAGAGGGAATTTTAAGCCAGAAATTTTATTGAGAGTTCATGGTATTGAGAAGGTAATTTATGATGGGAAAGAAATGAGAGGGCCCGGAGGGTCTCCTGTTGGGTATTATCCCAAAACCTTAATGATGTTTTCCGGTGGAATAGACTCCCCCGTAGCTTCTTGGATGTTATGGAATTCTGGTTTTTCTTTGGATTTTATCCATTTTAACCTAGCTGGCACTGTTCAAACGTATCATATGGGGCTTGTTCTTAAGACCCTGTACGATCGTTGGGGTAATGGCGATGATTCTACCCTATATCTAGTAGATTTTAGAGATGTTTCAAGAAAGATACTTGAGTTAGTTGATAGGAAGTATAAGCAAATCATTCTAAAAAGAGCAATGTATTATGCTTCCGAAATTGTGGCTAATGAAAGGGGGATAGAATATTTATCAACGGGAGAAAGTGTGGGCCAAGTATCTTCTCAAACCCTTCATAGCCTTATGGTTATTGAAGATAGGGTGAATAAACCAGTTTTTAGACCTTTAGCAGGTTTAGATAAAGAAGAGATAGTAAAAATTTCTAAGGAAATAGGCTTGTTCGAACTTTCGACTCAAGTGGGAGAGTATTGCGCCCTTGTAATCGGAAGAGTAGTTACGCGTCCCAAGAGAGAAAAGACGTGTCGTGAAGAAGAGAAGATAATTAAATATGTAGATAAAGCCATAGAGACACTAGAAGAATATAGTGTAGCAAAGTTGAATCCTGAAACGTTTCTGTCAGAGCGGGATATAGAAATAGATTTTAT
The DNA here is from genome assembly GCA_965552035.1 of uncultured Thermoplasmata archaeon. Taxonomy (GTDB): domain Archaea; phylum Thermoplasmatota; class B47-G6; order B47-G6; family B47-G6; genus B47-G6. Next base: position 6,893 of record CBEVQP010000062.1, read on the forward strand.
ACCATACAACGCTATACTTGTAGATGCAAGGGCGAGAAGAGAAGAAAAAGTAGAAGGAGCAATTCCTATAGAGGATCTAAATCCAGAAGGATTAAAGGGAAAAGTTGTTGTAGTATTCTGTGAAAATGGAGTTGTAAGTAGAGAAATGGCTGTAGAGTTGAGGAGTTTAGGTGTGTTTGCATATAGTCTTCGGGGAGGAGCTAGGGTAATCCATGGTAAGCTTTGTAAATTGAATTCTTCCCCATAATCTTGTTTGGAAAGTTTTGAGGTGAACTCTATGTTAAAA
>CBEVQP010000063.1:0-7032 GCA_965552035.1 uncultured Thermoplasmata archaeon
CCTTGGTATTTCGAATCTTGTTGGAATCACGTTAAAAATCTGCTTGTCTTTGTGGGGGATGTAGTATATTACCTACACTTTTCATAGGTGGTTCTCCCAGAACAGACATGAAGATGCTTAAAAGAGCTTTCCCTGCACTAATACATCTGCACCTTAGATGCTAAACCTTCTCAGCGATGTTATGTAAAATTTTTGAAAACAATAACACGAATAACTTGTGATGAGTGAATAAAAATCTTAATTCCATTTGAAAGCTCAATTGTCGCAAATCCTTGGGAATCAATGTCTCTTAACGTTCCCATAATTTCCTCCTTTTCCGTTGTAACAATTAAGACTCTCTTTCCTAGCGTGTTGCAATAAGCTTTAAACAAGTTTACAGGATTCTTTAGTTTTTGGAAACGGATGTACAATAATAATATCATCAAAAAGAGTTCTTCTAAGTTTATTTCTCTCTTTAGAACTTCTCTTAAGGACGTTGCTGCGTGTATTGGAGGATCATTATTACAGTTGATTCCTATCCCGCTAATTACATATATTTCCTTTCCATATGTAATTGATTCTATTAAAATTCCAGATACTTTTCTTTCATTAAGAGTGATGTCATTTGGCCACTTAATTTTTGCGTTAATGCCATAAAGAGCTCTTAAACTTATTACCACGGCGAGCGGGAGTTCGAAACTTATTAACTCTGGTCTTGGAGGATTATATTCTAATATTGAAAACCATAAACCTCCCTTGGGAGAGTACCATTGTCTATTGAATCTGCCCCTTCCTGATAATTGCATATCAGCCCTTACAATAGCATAATTAATGCGTTTGTTTCTAATAAGCTCCTTAGCAAAATCTTGGGTTGAGCCTATTTGGTCTAAGTGAAAATATTTGTATCCCAAATAATCTTCAAATAAGGTTCTTAGAGTAGAATCATTTAGGCCTTTCTTTTCTAGTATATGTGCTATTTTATCAGCTCTTTCTTTGAGTACCGCAGAAAGTAACGTTTTAACTTTATAATCTAGCTCCATATTCATAACTCTCTTGGGTGTTCCAAATCCTCAATTTCTAGACTTAAAATTGGTGGTTTCTCCCAAGGAAAAACTACCCACTTACTTGTTACAAACAAAAAGATATCAGGAACGATTATAGACGATGGTTTATATGCAATAGTGGCTATCTTTATCTCCTCTGCACCAAGTGATTTTAGATATTCAACAGCATTTTTCAGAGTTAGGCCAGTGTCTGCTATGTCATCTACTAGAAGTACTTTCTTTCCCTTGACATCTTTTTCACTTCGTAGAGGTATAAGAAGTTTGGGTTTTTCTAGTCTATTGTCCTTTTCATCATAAAAGACCATATGAATGCTTCTCATAGGTATTTTTAATATATGTGAGAGTCTGACTCCTAAAATAAGCCCCCCTCTTGCAATTGCAACAATTATATCTGGAGAATAATTCGACTTTCTCAATTTGAGCGCAATAAATTGCACAGCCTCTTCAAATTCTGCCCATCCCAGATAAATTTTTGTAGGCATTTTCACACCTCTCTATGCCATAAATATGACTATATCACTAAAGCAAAAATGCTTGAGTTGATAAAAAATTTTCTAAAACTTTAATAAAGGTTTAACTGTAGGCCTTTACATCCTTTGATTTCATAAATTCTCTCAAAAGAGATGTTGCATAACAGCCTTTGTAAAGTTCAAATGAGAGCACTATACTATTTTCTTCAAATTTCCAGCCTATCCATTTCACAGGGGCTCCCAATGCTCTTCTAGTACCTTCTGTTGTCAATTCAGGCATCTTAGGCATAATAAAATCTCTGAGGGCTATTTTCTCCTCCTCCAATATTTTCATTTCGATCTCTCCTTGTTCTCCTCTTGCGACAAGAGAGGACGCTCCTGGAACAAGTCCTGTTACAAAGGCTTTACCTTCTTTCACCTTTCTCTTTATTTTGTCAATATTCCATTTATCTACATAAATACCGCGTGTCATCTCTGTAGAGAGGGGCCTTATGAGAGGAATTATTATGTCGCCTTCTATGGGCTCCATTATTGGCAAACCACGACGTATGCGTTCGCTCAAAATCCTATTAAAAATGTAAGACTGATAAGCATAGATATACATTATACGTAGAGGCTTCGGTAAAGATCTGAATGCCCCAACAAAGTCTCCCGGACGTCTGACTACATGCTCTAGCATCCTTTTATCGAAAACCATCCTATCGGGCATCATCCTATACGCGCCCTCATAATCTCTAGTCTTTAACAAATATTCCCTCACTTCTAGAATATCAGAAGATTCTCCACCGTAGGGTTTTGCTATTAGCGTTAAGAGCGCTTCTTCAAATTCTCCTCTAATAAGATACTTACCGACTATGTGTGATATGGGTCTCACACTTCCAAATCTTTGGATTCCATAAAAGTTTGGAAAGCCGCCCTCCTTATCTAGTTGAGATTTTACAGAGTAAAATATACTCTGATAGTCTTCAGAAACATCAGAAACTCTAATTGTAAACTTATTCCCATTCAAATCTCCAAGTTTTATCAATACATTTGTCCTAAAAGCTTCTAAAACCTCGACATTTTTTATGCTTTCCACAACACTTTTAACTTTTTCAAGATTTTTTCTGGTAGGTATTACTATTAACTGAGTTGTAACGGCTCTCTTATCCTTTGTTCCCGCAAAATGAATTTGAGACGCCCGTAGACCCAATTTTCTGGCTATCCTATCGAACAAACTAAATGTCTCCCAGTTCTTAGCTCTAATTCTTAAAGCAACATAAGGTCCATCATCGACTTTAGGAATCTCTATTGACAGTTCTTCTACAATGAAATCCTCTGGTGTTTTTCTAAGCCTCCCACCAAAACCAGGAGGGTCCGTTAGATAAACTTCCATTCCAACCTTTCTTTCTATGTCAGGCACATCCTCTCTTACCATAGCACTTCATTTCTTTGTGTTTTCTTTGTAAATCTTGTCTACAATCTTGACAAATTGTTCAGCTTCACTAAGAAGCTCTTCTACAGCCTTTTTAAGGATTTCCTTAGGATTTCCCTCTTTTACACGAAGTACAAACTCGGCCTCCTGTCTCAGACTTTCGGAATCTAATGTTACACTAACGTTATCTGGTAAAAGTAGATAGGGGCTCTTGAGAGGATGAGAAATAGTATAGTATGCATACTCCACCTCTTGGTAAGAGATGAGCTTTTCCCGAAGAGCATTAAGTATTGTGTGATCTTCTCCAATTACTTTAAACTTCAAGAACTTTCCATCATATTTTTCTAATATCATTTCCATTTGTGACACCTCCTATGAAGTACTTATCATAAAGAGAGCTTAGTTTTCTGGTTTCATTTGTGTTGCACCTTTCACATCTTAATGTGTTACCAGATGTTCTCACTAGCTCCCTTCTACAAATACTACAATATGCTTTTATTACGCCCATATCGTGGGGTTTAATAGTAAGAAATATTCCCTTTTGTGTACTTATGACGCGGGCTCTTACAATATCAGAAGCCCTAATTTTTGTTCGAATATCCTTAATAAATTCATTGGAGATTTGAGATATTGGAATTGCAGCTGTTACTATGGGAGACGCCAATCCTCGATTATGAAGGCCCTCCACATAAAGAACCTCGACAATCGCTACGTTATCTTTAACTTCCATAACACGTGCAATAACTACGCTCTTCTCTTTAATTAGAGGGATTTTCTTGAGAGGTTCTACATTTATTGCAAGCGTCATTCCCTTATTAAAATATACTTTCCCCATTACTTTCGAATATAACTTTCCATTTCTTTCGTAAACGTTTTCTCCCGGAATATATTCCTCCATTGTTCCTAGCTCTTCTCCAGGTATCACTATTTGTCCTTCCTTAATCATAAGATAACACCCTTTGTGACTATAACCTAAATCTCAGTATTATTTTATTCTTTTACGTTTCATTCATTAAGGAGTGCGAAGGTCTACATAATCGCATTTTTGTTATTTAATCATTCTTCTTGGAAGGTAGCACACTAATGGAACACATGGGTCCTAAAATCGATAATATTGCCTTTGTCATTAAATGATAAGATAAACAGTGGGCAAACGCGTCAGAATACGCAATACCATACCTTGTTATGTAAAGTGAAGCTACGCCTTCGAACGTTCCGACACCTCCAGGAGTAATGGGCGCAATTTTAACTATATTGCCTAAAGCCTCAGCAGTCAGGGTATGAGTCCAATGAATTCCTGTAAACAACGCGCTAAAGGATAATCCCTCTACAAACCACGAAATGATTGATATTGCTACAGATATGTAGAAAATTTTATTTTTTAATGAAAATCTAAGTGTGTATACCATATTAGCAATAAACTTTGCTGTTTTTGAATTTTTAGGTGATAAGAAGCTGTAAATTTTCTCTCCAAAAAATATAACTGCAAACATAGCCAATATCATCAAAGACAGCAAAATAAACGACGTTAAAGTCCACTTAACATCTTTAGGTTCCACAAAGGTAAGTAAAAAAAGCACCAGCAGTATAAGACCCAACGCTCCCGAGAGCATATCTCCAAATATTGGAGACGATGCTGTTCCAAAATCCTTTTTTGTATGAATTTTCAGTGCTACAACTCTTGTAACATCACCTACCTGGAATAAAGCAAATATATTTGCAAAACCCCCTAAAATTGCAAGCCCTATGGCTTTTAGGACTCCAATATTTACTCCTGCAGACCTTAAGACAAAATAAAACTTTAAACCGCGCAAAATCCATGAGAACACATAGAACAGCACAAATATTACAATCTGATACAGTGTGTACTGAAGAAATGCTTCTTTAACCCTTTCTGGTCCTATCACTATAATTAAAATTGCTGAGATCAAAAGTCCTAATAGTGTCAGTGTCAATGTAGTCTTTTTATTGCTACCTAAGGTTCTTTCATTCTCTGACAATCTTTGCACCTCTTTCAAAGAAATCTTACTGTCTCAAGATTCTGTGGTGCAATTACGCTTTTTATATTAATGTGCTTCTGAGTCCATTTCATAAAGCTTTCTATTTTGTGTGGTTCTCCATGGTGAAGTATTAGCTTTCTTATTTTAATCCCCGAATTTCTGTTTCTTGTAAGGTCTATAAGGAAGTTCTCAAGCTGATCTCTATACGCATGACCCGAAAATCCCTCAACTGTATCTACTTCTAGTTTCAATTCAACTGTCTGAAGCTTTCCGTCGACTGGTATCTTCACTAAGCGTTCACCATTTTGTATTCTTCTTCCCAAGGTACCTTCAGCTTGATAACCTACAAATGCCAATATGTTTTCCTTATCGCCTCCTAAGTAATATAAGTATTCAACAACAGGTCCTCCGTTTAACATACCTGATGTGGTTACTATAACTCCAGGCCCTTTTTCATTAACAACTTCCAATCTCTTATCCCTATCCTTTCCAATGTTAATGAAAACCTCAGGATCTAAAATCCTCTCTCCTATTTCATAAACAAGTCTTTTCATATATGGGCTCAGATATTCGGGATATGCTGTGTGAATTGCCGTGGCTTCCCAAATAGATCCATCGACATATACTGGTATATCTTCAGGAATGAGTTTATTGTCCCTCAGATATCTTATAGCAAACATAACTTCCTGCGAGCGTCCCACAACAAAAGCAGGAACTATAAGCTTGCTTTTTCTCTTATAAACAACTTTTATCAACTCCTTTAATCTGTTTACGGCATCGTCAAAAGATGCCGTGTCCCTCTTTCCACCATAGGTAGTTTCCATCACAAGTGCTTCTAAACGAGGAAAGCTTGGGTCTGCAGGAGGTAAAAGTCTAGGAGTTCTGCTTCTTTTATCGTATTTAAAGTCTCCCGTAAAAGCTACATTAAAGTATCCTTCACCAATATGAAAGTGTATCATTGAGGATCCTAGTATATGTCCCGCATTATAGAAGGTCATTCTTATGTCAGGAGTTATGTCAAGTGTCGTACCATAGTCAACTGTAACTATTCTCTTAAGAACCTCTTCAGGTCTAGCCTGTAACATCATATCTCTAGAAAGCGTCACATAATCCTTTAACAAAAGGTATAGCAAATCCCTAGTAGGTTCTGTACAATAAATTGGTCCCTCATACTTTTCCTCCCCAAAAACAGAGAGAAGATACAATAACGCTGCAGAATGGTCTAGATGAGCGTGTGTAAGAACTATTGCGTCTATTTCATCTAACCTAAACTCTGGAACTCTTAAATCTGGAAACATCTCCGAAGGCTGTGCACCAAGGGATACTCCACAATCCACAAGAACCTTTGAATCTCTCGTAGTAACCATGTGACAGTTTCTTCCTACCTCCATGTATCCCCCTAATGCTGTAACCCGAACCCACGTTTTTCCTTCTTTTAGCATCCATGTGCTAGGAATATGTATCTTGTTGGCTAATTTCTTTAACATTCTGGTCCTATAGTTGTCAACATTTCTATCCATATAATATTCTCTAATGTCCCATATGATAGGCGCAGGGATCGGAGGATATCTTTTGATTTCGGGAACCCATCCTGTTTCTTTTAAAATCTTTATTCTATTGCTATGTCCTTTTCCAATAACTACACCGGGTTTCACAGCCTCTATATAGACTTTTCCAGCTGTCTCATCAAAAACGATTTTCTTTATTCCAGCTTCTTCTGGGATTATGCTTTTGATTAATTTTTCAGCTTCTTCCTTGCTTAGTCTATTTCTGCTTAAAATGGCTTCATATCTTCTGCCTAGATTTTCATCCTTCCTTTTTATTTCCTCAATATTTGGCGTCCTTATTGTAATGCGTTTTTTCAATTTTTTAGCAAGCTCGCCAAGTGTTCCATGATAATCTGCAAATCCTCTTGGGTTAAGCGTATATAATACGATCTCCGCACCTACTAACCCAATATCGACGATTTCTAGTTTATCTCTGGGCAAGACTCTGAATATTTCCTCGGAAATCTCTTCAAGGTAATCTCTTGCGGTGCCACCTCTCAGAGTCTGAGACATATTGTTTAAACCTCCAAACAAGATTTCGTACGTAAGCTTATACGC
>CBEVQP010000064.1:0-6996 GCA_965552035.1 uncultured Thermoplasmata archaeon
TTTCTCGTCTACTTCCCATATAGTATTGGAGAAGTTCATCACACATCGAGGAGTCCAGCAATGATTCAGGCCCAGAATATGTCCTAACTCATGAATCGACTCTTTAATTATTCTTTCCAATTCTAAACAAAAGTCATCACTTCTTAATCTGTAAAGTGATACTACGGCCTTTTTGCTTTTGGGAAGTGCCAAACCAAAAAGAAAATTATAACCTGGATGATAGATGTCGTAATCTGTTATCACGAGTTTAATGTTTTCGTTGTCATTAGGTATGCTATCAAGGATTCGATACGCCAACACCCTCTTGTCAGTAGCTCCTAATGTAATAAACCCTCTTAAAACTGTTTTAAACCCAAGATACTCGGATATGCTCATCGATACTGCATCTAAATGATCAGAGCTAACATTACCAAGTACGATGATTTCAACGCTTCTCAATTAATCTCACCCTCGTAAAATACAAGCCGTAAAATATACCTCCAATCCCAAGGAGTGTAGGTGTTGTGATAGTTATATCATATGCTCCTACAGCAGGGTTTCCTAAAAATAACGCTAAAAGACCATTAATTGCTATAGAAATGAGAACTGACAAAGGAATAATAAAGGCAATATTTAATGCTCTATCTTCAATAATCTTTCCTTTAAAGGCAAACATTATGATAGCGTTTCCCGGAATAAAATAGTGTGCTGCTATAACTGCAACTTCCCAAAGCATTTTCACCACTCTTAAACGCAGGCTCGATATAATTACTTAAGACTTTTTAACATTAATTTATTGCTTTAGTACATAGCTCCTAGCTTTCAGTTATAAGGAGTTAAGTTGAGTTACTAGATAAAGTTATTCTGATAATAGGTGCAAGAAATGCAATATGATATTGCAATAATTGGTGCGGGACCTGCTGGGCTGGAGGCGGGATATCAACTCTCAAAAAAAGGATTCAAAGTAATTATAATTGATAGAAAAAGGGAAATAGGCAAGCCTGTCCAATGCGCAGGGCTGGTTGGTCAAAAAGTAATAGAGCTAGTAGGTAGAGGAGGCTACATTATATCCAAAGTTACTTATGCAAAAGTATTTTCTAAAAGTGCATCTGCCACAATAAGGGGCATAGAGCATGCATACTCTATAGATAGAGCATCATTTGACAAATATATGGCTAGTAGGGCTCTTAATGCTGGTTCAGATATTATGCTGAATTCTACTGCAAAAGAGGTAAAAAACGGTAAAGTTATTCTGAAATCCTCTGAAATTTTTGCTGATTATGTTATAATAGCCGAAGGTGCTGAAAGGCGTATTTCTCGTAGGTTGGGCATAGTAAAGAGTTCTCCTATTATAACAGGATACGAGCTCCTCATTAAACCAAAAAACACCATCGAGGAGGGTGTCCACATAGTTTTAGATTCTGAGCTTTTTCCTAGATTTTTTGGTTGGGTAGTCCCTAAAGGAGATTTTCTTTTGGTCGGGGGAGGGGGTCTCCTTAGTAGAGAGGTTATACGTCATTCTGTGAAGTTTATTGCGAAGAGATATGGTATTAAAGGGATTTTTGGACATTACTCAGGAGGAATACCTTTAAGGCCTAGTTTATCAGTATCTAAAGGCAACATTTTCTGCGTTGGCGATTGTGCCGGCCAAGTGAAGGCCACTACCGGAGGGGGTATTTATATGGGTATCGTATTTGCAAGGGCGCTCTCTGAACATATTGAAGATCTTCATAACGATTTTCACATAGGCAAGGAGTATATATACAGACGAAAAAATGAGCTGAAAGAGCTCATTATAGACTACAAAATATGGAGGTGGTATTCTTCCCTAGACAATTTATCATACGATCGGATGGTTATTTTCCTAAAAGAAAATGAGTCATTGTTTGGAAAAGTACCATATGATTACCACTCCAGAGCAATATTTTATAGCTTGTTCTCAAAAAAGAAGGGTTTGGTGTTAAAGGAGGGTGCAAAGCTTATTTTATCACTACTTTCCCCCTTTTAAGTTGCTCAGGTAAAAATAAATATATAGATAAAACATCTATTATCTCCGGCCCGCTCGCCATGCACTGTGTAAGCGCGCCGTTAGGCGTGCAATGAGCACAGATCCACCAAGCGGGCCACAACTTGCTCAATGATGAAAAGGGGGTCATCTGACTATAAGAATGATGAGCCCTATGAGTTCTGAGAAACTCTCCCTTATTTCTTTTTAAGGTTTATTGATATTTCTCTAGATAGTCCTTTACTTTTACTGCAATTCCTACGTCAAATTCAAGCATCTCTATGGCTGAGAGTTTCGCACTTCCAACAGCCACAAGATTATCTGATTCATCTACAATAAGCACCTCGTCTCCAGGCCTTATTTCTGGATCAACGTCTATTACGAACTTCGCAAATACATTCTTTCCTTTTGCGTTAAATTCTGCAGAATCTTGGGTAACATATACTCTCAGGCGCGGTTTAGGTATTTTTTTACTTAAAATTAAACCTCCATGGAACTTAAGGGTATATAGACCATCATTTGGTCTCAAAAAGAGTATAGGTTTATTTTCACGATAAATCATTCTAACTTTTCCTGTAGTCCTTGATTTTTCTATCTTAATATGCCCCTCAAAAAGTATGTTTCCTGCCGGAGGTCCAAACTGATAATCAGCTATTGCTTTAAGCCTATCAATTTCATCATATACTTTTTCTTTGTTCACAAAATTTGGACGCTTTATGCACAGAAACTTTGAACAAAGCTCTTTTTCTAGATCTTCATTAAACTCGATTAACTCTTTATCTGGAATTTCCGGTTCTTCTGATTGAGCAATGGGATAGACCTGATCCCAAAGTATAGGGACAGGGCCAAAAATGCTTCTTACATATACATCACATCCTTCTGGGAGTTCTGTGACATAATCAAAATACGGTTTTCCTTCGACGCTTATTACTGCTATCCTCTCGTATTTTCCTATAAACCTCTCTCTTACTCTCTTCCTAACCCTATAAACTATTGGTCTGTTTAAGGACTCTGCAGATGTGTAAAAGAATGCTCTTTCGAGGGATATGGGCTCGTATTTTTCTAAATATTCAACATATTTTTTTAGTGCTCTCAGAGCACTAAGAAGGGCAGGATGGGCTCTTGATCTCATTTCAACTAATTCCCATAGCTCACCACGACGTATTGCTTCTCTAACCCTCTTAATTTCGTATGCCACAACGTATAGGTTATGTAAAGATAATATTCTTTCCTTATCTTTCCTATCCATTTTTAATAATTCCTTGGGACTATAATCCTCTATAAAGGGAGATGGATACGTAAACTCTTCAATTTCTTCTAGTCTCAGTGTCCCAGTAGGAGTAATTACTCTGTTATCCCTTGCATACTTTGCATAAGAGGCGGAGTCAAATAGATCAATACCTAATAAAACTGCTAAGGGAAACAAAACAGGATGACCGCATCCAAATAAATGGACTGGTCTTGCCGGACCTAGGCCCTTTTTACTATGTATAATCACTTCTACGAGTTCCCTATATCTCTGTGCTTCCATTAATGGTACTACGCCCCCAATAGGATATATCTCAAAAGGCATTTCTTTTCCTATTCTTGCAGCATATTCTCTTAAGTCATTATAAATACCTCCTTGAATCGGATATGACAGCATCATGTCTCCTTTCACTTTAAGACTCTCTTTAGCCCTCTTTATAGTCTCATCAACCTTTTGTTTTGCCGTATCATATGAGTCTGTAGGTAAAGTAAATACATCAAGAATAGTTCCTATGTCTACGCCTATTTCCCTTTGAAAACTAACAATTTCCAATGGATCGACATCTACTTCCCCGTAAACATAACTTTGGAATGTTCCAGAGTCTGTCATAATTGGGCCATCAAAATTTACAAGTTTATGTACTCCTTCTGACAGGGCTTTTTCTCTAAGAATCTTGTCTTTGTAAATAATATATGAGTTCGTAATAATTGCATCAAAACCCATTTTCCTGATTTCCGATGGTGTAACTAACGTGATTTTTGGATTGACAACGGGCAATAGTGAGGGGGTTGTGATTTCACCATGCTTTGTTTTTATCCTTGCTATCCTCGAGAGGCCTTCTCCTCTAGTAATAATCTCAAAATGTTTGGGCATTATTTAATCACCTTTTTGAATATTTCATTTTAACCTTGCAGAAATTACATACATCTCCTGTTGTAGGATATCCACATATCTTACAAAACCTTACTTGAACGCTACTTTCTAATGGCACTTTTTTTCTTATCTTATTTAGTGATCGCAAAATATTGTAGATAAAGCCAGGGAATTTGTATTCTCCCTCAAGAAGTATTTCCTTTTGTTTCTGAATTGGATGTCCCTCAGCATAAGGGCATTCCAAGTCACAATAGGGGATTCTATTTATCAGTGCATAAGTAAGCGTCTCGGTCTCCATCAAGTAATAAAGAGGTTTTATGCGACCTACTAATTTTCTTTCCTTTTCCGTCCGGGTAATTTCATATGTTCTGAAAAATTGATCGATATTGCCTGAATAAAGGTTGTGTATTGCAAAAGCTGCTTCATCAATCATAGTATGGCCCGTAGCCACAAAATCAAAGTTATTCTCAAAAGCTATCCTGTTCATAATATATCTTTTGACAACGCCGCAAACTCTACACGGCTTTTTTTCCTTTTTTGCCACATCGTCAATAGTAAATCCAGCAAAATCAAATAAACTAACCTCTATTAGATTTAAACCTAGCATTTCAGAGATTTCTCTGACGCTTTTTCTACATGGTTTTGAATATTCCTTAATTCCAAGATCTAAGTAAAACGGTATAATTTCCAGATCGTATTTTTCGGATAGTTGCCACAACACGTAAAGCATTACCGTCGAATCTTTTCCTCCGGACACTGCCACCATTATCCTCTTATTTTTTATTCTATGCTTGTCTAGATATTTTTTAACTCTTCCTAAGAGAAACTGATTAAAGTGGTCTTCACAATAGTGTTTTCCTGTTCTTCTTATGAAAATAATGCTTTCTTTTTCACAGTATGAGCATTTCATTAATAATTCACCTTGAATTAAGGGATATCCTTCTTTTTGTTAGAAATTGAAATACCTATAAATGATGCGTCCGAATTATCTAGTCTTGGTGGTTTTATGATTGTTCGCCTTGAAGAGATATCTTCCTATGATGTGGAAAGTGTCAAGGACTTCATAGTATTTTGGCCCATTGGCGTCTTAGAGGCGCATGGTCCTCACCTACCTCTCGGAACAGACGGTTTCCAAGCAGAGTATGTCGTAAAAGAAATTGGTAAACACTTAGACATTGTTATTCTTCCTACCCTCTGGTATGGCAACGTTGAGGGGTTAGCATCCTATCCTGGAAGCATTTCACTTCAGTATGAAACTCTGAAAAATATAGTGATTGACGTTTTAGAGTCTCTCTGGAAAGCAAACTTTAGAAAAGTTGTGATTGTAAGCGGACACGCAGGAAGCACCCATATGAGTGCAATAAGGCACGGAGCAAAAGAAATCGTTAAAAGATATCCAGAAATGAAAATCCTTGTACTTTCTGACTACGATTTCGCATATGAACTATTAGGAAAAAATGTTCCTGAAGACGATGGTCATGGTGGGTTAATCGAAACGTCACGTGTTATGGATATCAAACCAGAGCTTGTTCATTTAGATAAAGTGAAGAAAGATAATATCTTCAAGTATCCTAAGTTCTTAATAATTCCTGACTATCGCGTATATTACAAAGAGGGTTACCGGGGCTATCCCACAAAAGCTAGTAAAGAGCTAGGTAAAGAAATTAACGACTATATCGTTAAAAGACTATTAGAAACCCTAAAAGAGGCGTTTTCTCTCTAATTTTTTTACCGACTAGGATTCCTTACTATGACGAAATCCCTAATGGAGATTACATCTTCCTTTGGAATTAGTATTAAACCACTTTCATTTCTTTCAAAGAGGTTAAGAATTTCCTCTCTCACATCGTCAAGTGGGTAAACTCCAAGATACTTTACAGTACCAGTCTTAGGTTCAATATAAATCTCTTGAAGATGGCCCAACTTTTCTCCCGTATTGAGAACTACGATCTTCCTAAAGAGTTCGCTAAAGTGATATTCGGTGCCCATCATATACCATCACCGCCTCAAAAATTGTATTGATGGTTTTAAGTTAATAATGTTTAGAATGTTATGGCCAAGTTAATATATAAACTCTGTGACAACTCAAGCAAATGCAAAGGGTTTGAGTTTTTTATTTACCAAAAATTTGAAAAATAAGGGCAAAAATGATGACGCTGCCTCATCATATATACAATGGCTTTCCACCTTTTGCTTGTGCCGTTTGTGTGAATGTCCTCTTTTCTATCATATTACGGATGTTCTCATAATATCTCTTGAGATCCTCTGTAATAGTGGGTGGCACTTTCCTTAACGCTTGTTTAAAGTCCTCCATTGTAACTTTTACTTGTTTCAAGACTTTCTCCCTTCCATCCTTCGTCTCAGCAGTCTCAAGATCTCCTAAGACTCTGCGAAGAGCGTTCATCGCTGCTTCACGGCATACGGCTTCTATGTCTGCTCCTACATAATTTTCAGTCATTTCTGCAAGCTTGTCTAGGTCTACATCGTCTGCTAATGGCATGTTTCTGGTGTGCACCTTAAATATTGCTTTCCTGGCTTCTTTATTGGGTGGCGGTACATAAATTATCTTATCAAATCTTCCCGGTCGTAATAGAGCTTTATCTAGTAACTCTGGCCTGTTAGTGGCACCAATGACAATTACGTTCTCTAAGGGCTGCATGCCATCCATCTCAGTCAAAAGCTGATTTACTATTCTGTCTGTTACTCTGTTAATATCGCTACCCCTCTCTGGAGCTATAGCATCAATTTCATCAAAGAATATTACACAAGGTGCTGCTTGACGTGCTTTTCTAAATATTTCTCTGATGATTTTTTCGCTCTCTCCTACCCACTTACTAAGTACTTCAGGACCTTTTACAGAGATAAAGTTAGCATCTGCCTCGTTGGCAAC
>CBEVQP010000065.1:0-6891 GCA_965552035.1 uncultured Thermoplasmata archaeon
TGGCCAAATCCTCCCCCTCCGTGGACGATAGCTACAGCACTGTCCTGAACTATTTTGAGTATGCTCTCTATTACGTCTCTTCTTGCGACTTCTTTTTTGTTTTTATCTGTTATGACGCTTCCACCAAGCTTATATATTATTCTCTTCTGTTTTGACACCTTCAGCACCGCTATTGACTATATATACGTCGTATGGAGATCCTTTGAATATTTCTATGATTTTATCCTCATAACCTTCTTTGGGTATGCCTATTACGCTTCCGCCGCCACCAGCGCCTGTAAGCTTTGCTCCATAACAATATTTTGATAAAGTATGGATTATAGTCTCAAGCTCTTCATTAGATACTCCCAAAATTCTTAACAAATGCTGATTTTTTGTCATTAGATTTCCTATTTTTTCGAGATCATGCTCCCTTATAGAGTCAGTAGCTTCTAGGACAATATTTCCAATGTCTTTTATAGCATTTTTAACATCGTCATATTTTTCGTATCTATCTCTTACCATTGCTACCATTTGAGCTGTATTTGAGGGTTTACGCGTAAATATTATTGCAATTCTGATTGGTTCGAGAGAGAGCTTATTAATATTCCAATAAACATTATTTTTTTCCACTTTCCAAAGAAAACCCTCTTTTTTATCTCTTGAAAGCATTATGTATCCTCCCAAAGTTGCAACACTAGTATCATTTGGACTTGCCCTTCCCTGAGCACCATATTCTATCTGAAACGACTTTGTGGCAATATTTTTCAAATTCCAACTATTTTTCAAGATTTTCTCTATGCCTGCAATTGTAGAAACAGTATAGGCTGCGGATGATCCCAGTCCAGAGGAAGGAGGAATGTCGCTTGAAGTATTAGTGACAATTTTCTTTTTGTAAAGCTTCGTTATCTCTTTTAAATATGGATTTGAAATCTTCTCGATTTGGAAGTCATCATCCGATATTAGTATCGAGTTTCTGAGCCTTAATGAGATGGCCGTGGATAAAGAGGGCTCTCCGTAAACAACAGCATGCTCACCAAACAATATAACTTTACCAGGTGCACTTGTAGTTATTTTCACAAAGCTTCACCCCATGCACTTTTCCTAGCTCGTTGAGGACTATGATAGGGAGGGTTAAAGAGTAATAATTGAGGCATAGCCCACAGAGATGTCTTCATCACCGGAAATTTGAGCTGAGTTTGCATATTTAAGGAGTCTTATTTCTTTTGCACCAGCAATTTTGCTGTATTCCATTAAAGTAGCTATGGCTCCAACACCACATACGCTCATTTGATTCTCTTTTACAACCTTTAAGAATTTTTGAACATCAAACGAGAGAATAGCCTCTATAGCAATATTGTCTAGACGCTCTCCATACTCTCTCGCGGTAAGCCCCTCTGTGCGAACACCGTAGTATCTTCCCACATGATTTAAGTCGCTACTTGCAATTACAATAGCATTCCTGCCTAACTCTCTTATGGCATCAAAAATGCCTTGAGCCAATGATTTTATCAACTCCAGATCATGGTGTATTCCCATCGTAATGGCAACAATCCTAAACTCCCCAAGCCCTAGTTTCTTATGGATATACTGAATGAATGGGATTTGAACTTCAACGGAATGTTCTGCAAAATGTGCATATCTGTCAAAATCTGCAACCTTAGATTTTTTTATAATCTGCTCTGCAAGCTCCTTATCTAAGGGAACGCTTCCAAATGGTGTTATCCAGTCTTCAGGAGAGATGGATATTGGAAGGCCGTATCCAGTGTGGTTTGTACCTATAATAACATATGTCTCAAACCCACCAGCCTCTGAAATTGCCTTAAAAGAATGTGCTGCAATTGGTCCAGAATAGACATATCCAGCATGAGGAACTAGAACCCCAAAGATCTTAGCGTTACCTCTTCTCGGCAGCTCTCCAGGACCAAATTTGCTGTCTAGAAAACATTCTTCTATAGTTTTCTCTAAAGTCGAGGACTCAGAGGGATAAAATGCACCTGCTACGGCGGGATGACGCATATCACACACCAAGTAAAATATATGTAGAATCCGGAATTAAAAGGTTTTAAAAACAAGGAATAAAAGGAGGGTACTCAAATCCTTACAATGAAGTCTTCTGGTTTATACTCAAACTCGTCGTTAGAGGAAATGTCCCCTCTAGCTTTTAGAATTTCTCGAGTAAGCAGCCAGTATAAGAACCCAAGAGAGTTTTTACCTCTGTTGTTACCAGGAATTATTAGGTCTACGAAGCTTGTAGTGTTGTGTGTATCACAGAAGGCAATTATGGGGACTCCTATTTCCACAGACTCTTTTACGGCTTGTCTATCATAATGTGTGTCGTTAATTACAACAATTTCAGGTTCGAAGTATGTGGGCGAGTTAGGGTTAGTAAACGTTCCTGGGAAGAACCTCCCTGTGAAGGCCTTACCTTTCGTAATTTCTGCAGTCATTTGTATAGGTTTTGAAGCGTAATATCTAGCCCCTATATAAGCAACCGTTTCTGGATCGTATCTGGCAATCATTTTTGCTGCTAGCCTAATTCTTTCGTCAATTTTTCTGAGATCAATAATGGCAAGACCGTTGTTCCTAATCTTGTAAATAAACTTCCTCATACCGAAACTTCTGTTTCTTCTGGTTCCTATAACCGCTCCATAGCGCCTGTATTCCTCATCTTTTACTAATAATGCCTCTGGCAAATTTACCACCCCATTAGCTCTTCCTCTATTCTAATGAGCTCATTTAGTTTCGCAATTCTTTCTCCACCGACGGCACCCGTCTTTATAAGAGGAGCCTCAAGACCTACTGCGAGATGAGCAATCGTCTCGTCCGTAGTTTCTCCACTTCTGTGAGAGATGACGAAAATATAACCATTTCTCTTTGCAAGCTTTACGGTTCTTATAGTGTCAGAAAGGGTTCCTATTTGGTTAGGTTTTATTAGAATGCCATTGGCAGCCTTCATTTCTATTCCTTTCTTGAGACGCTCATAATTTGTTGTGAAGAGATCATCTCCTATAATGTAGCATTTGTGTCCAATTTGTTTGGTGAGCTCTGCATAGCCTTCGTAATCATTTTGTTCTAGAGGATCCTCTACCGAGTATATTTCAAACTTGTCAACGAGTTCTGCGACATATGAGATTTGTTCCTCCTTTGTGAGTTTCTTGTCCTTGTACACGTAGTAGCCATCTTTATAAAACTCAGAGGCTGCGAAGTCTAGAGAAAGTTTTATTGGGAACCCTACATCATCTGAAATTTCATCTATGGCTTGTTTTACTATTTCTAGAGCTCTGTCGTTAGATATTTTCGCGACCCATGCACCTTCATCGCCCTTTCCTATAGCCTCTCCAGGAAGCTCTTTTCTTAGGAGCTCTCCAACCTTTCTATGGACTGCAGCATTTGCAAAAATGGATTCAGTCATTGTGGGCCCTAAAGCAACGGACAAGAATTCTTGAATATCTGTACCGCCAATAGCGTGTTTACCTCCACCAAGAACATTGCCCATAGGTCTAGGAATTCCTTCGACGAATTTTCCTCCTATGTACATGTAAAGAGGAATGCCCAATGTGTTAGCCGCAGCCTTAGCTACGGCGAGGGAGACTGCAACAGCTATATTGCCACCCAAGTTAGAAAAGTTTTCAGTACTATCTTTTTCGTGTAAAATAGCATCTATAATGTCCTGATCAAAAACAGATATTCCGAGGAGATCGTCGAGTACGTTTTCCATAAAGAATTTAATACCTAAAGATGGATCTCCCCTCGGAAACGCAACTACTTCATGTTCTCCAGTACTAGCACCGCTAGGTGCTGCTGCCCTTCCATAGGTACCCTCATCAGTCCATACTTCTGCCTCAACCGTTATTTTACCTCTACTATCTAGAATTTCCCTCAGGATGATATCCGAAATGTACATTTTAATAACCTCCAATTATTATGACCACTTTTCTGGTCTTTTACGTCTTACTGTGATAGGAATAATACCCATATCGAACTCTTTCATGGCAATTTTCACAGGATCCAGTTTTTCTTTGATATCATTGACCTCGATTAAGGGAGGAGCTCCAGCTGAGAGCTGAAGCGCTCTTGCACCAATTATACGTGCCTTTTCGTAACGCGTATAGTGAAATTTTCTCATCATGATCCCTCCGAAGGATGATGTTCATTATGACTGTGTATTGATAAGGTGATAAAGAACTATGAAATCTTAAAAATAGATTTTGGTGGGGCCGCCGAGATTTGAACTCGGGTCGCCGGCGCCCCAGGCCGGAAGGATGCCAAGCTACCCCACGGCCCCATCATTAGAAACATCTCTACTTCTTGCCCTCAAAATATCTCTGTACTAATTTCTTTAATCTCTCAGGTCTATTAAGTGTTCCGCCAAATGGAAGCAAATCTTTATATAGATCCACGTGGGCGAGTATCGTTCTTCTGCAGCAATACCTATCGATCCCCAGCTCATTAAATGCTTCCTCTGGACTTTTTCCAGATTTCACAAGCTCCAAAAATTTAGGATAAAGGGGGGCAAGGACCTTTCCACAAGAGAAACAACGAACGGGTATAAGCACTCTTGATCACCTATATGATGTCTGTCTTCTCTTTCTAGCTCCTCTACCAAGGGGTTTCTTGGGCTCCTTCCTTCTAACATCCGGCACGAGTAGGGTTCTATCATACTCGAGGAACTTCTTCTTTAAGTCTTCATCTTGGAAGAACTCGACAAGTCCCCTAGCTATAGCAGATCTTGCAGCCTCGGCCTGACCCATGAAGCCCCCGCCGCGCACTTTTACCTCAATATCTACCCGTAAAGCTTTTTCTCCAGCGAGGACGAGTGGTTCCATTATTGTGAGTCTTGCTATTTCTGGTTCTACGAGAGGAAGAGGCTTCCTGTTAATCCACACTCTACCTATTCCGGGCCTAATATATGCTCTTGCAATTGCAGTTTTTCTTTTTCCGGAAGCAACAACAACTTTTTGTGATGACTTTCCAACGGCATCCATATTATCACCTTACTAAAATTTTGCACCCAACCATCTTGAGAGCTCTTCAATTGTAACATAATATTTAACTTCTCTTTTAGCTTCTGGGATCTCCTCAAATTTTTGCCCTTCAAATTCCTTTGGAACGCCAATGTAAACCTTGAGATTTTTCAAAGCCTTTTTGCCCTTCTCCTGTTTGTATGGAAGCATTCCTCGAATGGTTCTTTTAACGATTAAGTGAGGCATTCTAGGAAAGAATGGACCTCTGTGAGAGCCTATGTCTCTTTTGTGCTTGTATTTCTCGAAAACTACTTCTCTCTTTCCTGATATAATGGCTTTTTCAGCGTTTACAATAATAATTTTCTCCCCATTTAGTAATCTCTTGGCAACAACACTTGCCAATCTTCCCAAGACATGTCCGGTTGCGTCAATGATTGTGACATTGTCAACTTTTTGAGGGGTTGACATTTTTCAATCACCTCATCCAAATATTCTGATGTTACTCCCACTAGGATTCTCGTCTATTAACTCTTCTATAGTCATGCAACGTCCTCCAGCAGCTTCTATTTTCTTTCTTGCCGTCTCACTGAAGCTCACTGCTGCTACTTTAATTGGCCTCTTAACGTAACCACCACCCAGAGCTTTTCCAATGACTAGAGCAACCTCATCATCCTTTAGGATCTTGTCAATTTTTCCAACGTTCACACCTTTGCGTATTGAGCGAGGTCTCTGTAGCTCTTCTGCTACGGTTTTCCATATTGGTGCTTTGGTCTCTCCATATTTTTTCTTGAGCTTCTCAATGAGCTCAAGTACATATGGGTTTGTCTTCCTGATTTTTTTGCTCATTTTGAATACCTCCACGAGACTCTCATGGATACTATAACAATATTAGTCTTCCTCCCCACACTAAAGGCTAAAGAGCCCTTACGGGGAGGTTTGAGCTCCCTTGTGTGAAGTATCACTCTGAGGATTTTGGGAGTTGTAATAACATTGTTCGAGTTTATGAATAATGTGACAATTTTAAAACTTTGCTTGAGAGGATATCCGCCTCTAGTAATCTCATTTTTCTTTACTTATACACTTTACAACATGATATCATATTTCGCATCGAGGATATGGAGTTTTACAAAAGCATCCGAAAGCCAATCTTTTTAGTAGCGCAGAAAAATCAACACGATGTGAATTTGAGAAATCTAGGTCATATCCTAAAAAGCAAAATCAATATTTTGATAAATATTTCCCACTTTATTGAACATTAATTCACTCATATTCATAATGGTAGTTTCCAGGTGATCAAAAAATGACCAACAGTAATAATGAGGAATATGTCCTCATAGGTGTTGCATGGCCTTATGCTACTGGGCCTTTACATTTAGGGCATATAGCTGGAGCTATATTGCCAGCAGATATTTTTGCTAAGTATAATAGGATGAGGAGACGCAAAGTCTTAATGGTATCTGGAACAGATGAGCATGGGACTCCGATAACAATCAAAGCAAGAGAAATGAATATATCTCCTAAAGAACTCGTAGATATGTACTATAAAGTTATAGTACAAGAACTTAATATGTTGGGAATATCTTTTGACATATTTACAAGAACATCTACTGAAAATCATAAGAAATTTGTTCAAGAATTCGTAAAAAGGCTTTACGAGAGGGGATTTATATACGAAAAGGGAATGGAGATTCCTCACTGTAAGTCATGTGGAAGCTATCTTCCCGA
This sequence comes from uncultured Thermoplasmata archaeon, assembly GCA_965552035.1. GTDB lineage: Archaea > Thermoplasmatota > B47-G6 > B47-G6 > B47-G6 > B47-G6. The sequence goes on from CBEVQP010000065.1 coordinate 6,672, forward strand.
CAGGTATATTGAAGGAAGATGTCCATACTGTGGTCACGAACCTGCACGTGGTGACCAGTGTGATAACTGTGGCTCCTTATTGGAACCTAAACTTCTAATTAATCCTAGATGTAAAATATGCGGATCGTCTGATATTGAGTTCGTAATCCGCAAACACTTGTTTTTTGCTTTATCAAAGTTTCAAGATAGACTTCTAGAGTGGTTAAAGGATAAACACTGG
>CBEVQP010000066.1:0-6839 GCA_965552035.1 uncultured Thermoplasmata archaeon
CCTAAGACTAAGTCTTTTGCAGCCAAGAAATTGCTGAGCGGCATCATCACGAAGGCTATTGTGAGAGAGACTATTACAGCAACGATGCTTCCGATAACACTTGCAGATAGACCTTTTCTTAGAATTACGTCAGCAAGACCCTCCTTTTTAGCTGTAATAGCATCTGGAACCTGTGGAACTGCCATAACTCCTCCAGGAATGCCTGCGAGTGCTACGGGAATGCTGTCCGCCATTTTGAATGCTACTATACACGCCATAAACCACGCAAGGACAACGAGAGGATCAAAGCCCATTATTAAAAGCGCAAGTGTTATCGGCGCAATTGTAGCGGTCTCGTCTGTTCCTGGGATAACTCCTATAAACATATATATGAACGCAGAAATCACAGATAGAACTATTATTTGAAGAATCATCATCGCGTCCATATTTCACTCCTCCACAAGGACTCTCTTCGGCTTAATAATCAAAGAGGCTATAACAAAGCCGACGGCAGCACCAAATACGCCAAAGACTACTCTGAGTCTTGGATCTAGATTCTGCATTCCTATGGCCTCTAGGACTCTCATAATGCTTAGATAGAACAAGAACGCGAAGAATGCCGAGATCGCTGAGGCAATGCCAAGCTCTTTCAGCGAAACGTACTCACCATATAACTCAACGTACTCGCCTTCCTCAGCACTCATGTCAGACACCACGGTGGCTGGTGGCTATTGTTTATAAAGAGATACTATAAAAGATTGTAGAGAATATATTAAAAGACTTTCGAAAATCTGTTAAATTAGCAAAATCAAAGAGGTCACACCTATGTCAGATTCTTCTAATTATTGCAGATTTAAGGCGTATAGCCCACATCTAGGGCTTTGGTCTAAAATAAGAACAAAATGGTTAGATATTGCAGAGATTTTTCTTTATTTTTTATGTGCGCACATGTTGTTGCTTACTAATAGTTTTTTATAAAATGCCAGTAATAATACTCCACTCCTTAGTAAGGGGCAAACTTTAAAAGCTTGATTACTAAGAGGCGGTGATTTTTATACATTTGTGCTTGCAAAACTCCGTTCTTCAGAACAACGTACCCTACGTTTTAATAAAATCTGTAAAAAAGATCGATATTAAACTACAGGAGATATAACATTCGTTTATGATAAATCTTTTCTTAAAATTTAAGGAAAGAAACATACTATGTGCTTAGACTATGTCTAAAACCCAAGCAGATTAGTAAAATTTAATATTCTATTTAGTCCAAAAAGTATTTAAGAAGAGACGTGTTATGGGCTTGAACCAATAAAAGAACACGTTTACTTACAATCATCACGATAGGTGAAAAAGGGTGTCTCAAAAAGTTAAGACCTGGAGTTTACCAGTATTTTCGGATAGCCCTGGAGTAATACTTCAAATGATGAGCACAAGAGAAACTATAGAAGCAGCGGTCTCAAAAATATTCAGCTCAGAAATCGCAAAGAATCTTATTCAAGTAAATATATCCAATACAGAGGAGGGATTTTGCGTTATAGCATTCTTCAACGCGGATAACGAAATTGAACTTCAAAAGATTGAAGAGGCAATAAAAGAAATTCTAAAAAACAACGATTATGTGCTCTCTTTCTTAGAAAAGTACGGAGACATATATCTACCAAAAGATTTTCCGGAGATAATAGTATACAAGCACAATGTGGCTCTTTTTATAAGGAAAAGACTTTGGACATACGTTAGGAAGCTTCAGAAGATACTTGAATCGGGAATGTATCCCATAGTGAGATCGCTTGGGGAAGAGTTTGGCAGAGAAATTGCTTTGGAATACGGAGAAATGGTAGAAGATGTGTTGGCAAAGGATGAGTTTGAGAGAATTGTGAAGTTAATTACAAAAGTCATGTATTATGTCGGTATATACCCACCTGCGGTGGTTCAGAGGGATGGTAGGGAGATTATGGTTAAGTTCTTAAAAGACTCTTTTGATGAGGACATGCTTAAGATAACTAAACATCACTTCTATGGCGTTCTTGTGGGAGTAGTCAATGGTTTGGGATTTAGGGCAGAGTTGAAGACTGTTGATGGTAAAACCGAATACTTAAAGGTTTGGATAAGACTTAACGACTATAAAATAAGAATAGTATTTGAATGATCGTGATTCATTTCTGAAGCTCCTTTTTAAGTATGCTGAGAATTTTATAGCTTTCGTATAGCATGTATAGTCCACTGGTTATGCAAACAAATGCCAGAGACATTTCTGGCAAAGATGGTGGCCAAAAAAGAGAAATTATGAAAACAGCAAAAGAAATAGTAAACACCGAAAAAAACGTCGTAATAGGAACGAGAGACTTCCCTACTACTGTAAACAACGATATAATGTTGTCTTTCTTTTTTATAGCATAGTATTTCCCTTCTTCGTTTTTTGCAACCATGCCTGCCTTTTCTAAGTACTCAAGGTGATATCTTACAAGGCTTGGTGTAGAGATGCCTAGCCTTCTCTGGATCTCTCTTACTCCTAAAGGCTTCTCAGATCTTAATAGCTCTAAGTAAATCTGGAGCCTTTTTCCAGTAATAGACATCTAATACACCAAAATTCCGGAGCTTTCAAAGGGGATAACTACTATTTAAGAAGCCTTTTCATTCCTATAAGTACTATTCCCGCTATTGCAGCAGAAATCACCAACGCTAAAACGACGTTATAAAAGCCCGTATGAGTATTTCCACCTCTAGCTTCTAATATGCCTAGAGTACCGTTCTCGCTAACGTTCGCTGTTGGAGTTTCAGTAGGAGTATAGGTAGGAGTTTCTGTAGGTGTAGGAGTTCCATATACAGCCCTCCCCTCAACAGTAACAGTAAATTCGCCGAGAGATCGCGTATTGTTCACGACAAATGTTATGGTATATCTACCGCCGTCTTCTATTATTGTGTGGTTTATTGGTACTATAATAGTTTGCGTATTGTTTTCGTAGTAATAAACAACAATTACAGCAGAGTCATTGTAAAAGCTAAGGCTATAGTTAACCAGAGTATCATTTTCAATTAAAATTGCGGGTTGACTTCCAAAAACTATTTCGGGTGGAGGTATAAACGAAGAGCCTAAGGTTTGTATTTGCACATCTTTCCTATATTCTTCTAAGTAGGCCCCCGACATGGGAGTTAAAATAAATAACGCTACAAATAATGACGCAACGAGAATGCAAACAAAGGCATTTTTTGTAATATTCATTAGGATCCCCTCCTAAACGCAGTTATGAGAAGAACAGAAACAGCGGCGATTGTAAACACGCTTGCAACAATAGCTTCTAAAATAACGTTCTGCCCTTCTTCTTTTCCAATATCGCCTGTATCTAATGTGTCTAAGTCCACTAAAAAGCTCTTGTACATTGCACCGTTTACATAAACGTTCACAGAAACGTGATCGATATCTCCTTTACTTATATTACACGGCACAACAAAGTCCATTGGGACGTTTTTTATTACGGGAAGGGCAACTACGTGCTGCTTCTTAACGACAGAGAGATATACGTTTATAGCACCCTCTTTATATTCTGCATCTAGGAACTTTGCAATATATCTCGTACTATCAAGCGTAATGACTAATCGTCCTTTAAAGTAACCCCCCTCTAAGCTTAGGGACTCTAAAGTAACATTTCTGGGAGCACTCTCAACAATGTCCATCTGTTTCCTTAGGACTATTATGAGATCATCTACAAGGCCACCGAACATAGCTGTTTTTTCTATATGGTACCTTTCTACCGCGGATTCTATTTTCTTAGAGAATATCGTCAAGTCTTTTACATGGTGTGGTCCTGCGTCAAAGAAAATCATCATTTCGTATCCTTCAAAACTTTTGATCCATATGTTCACAGAAGCTGTACATTCTTTGGCATATGTAAGGTAGTAACGCCCCGTGCCCATTGCGTAGAGCGTCCTAAAGAATTCATATTCTAGACTTTCTAAAGTGGATATTCTATAGGTATAAATAATCCTTACAATGGTCGTATCAGTTGTATTCGTAGGTGTCGGAAAACTGATCATTGGCAACGTTCCCAAGGACGTCTCGTATTGGAAGCTCTCGCCTCTAATAGTTCCGCTCCACGTAATGTTATAGTTGATTTTCTTATCATCCAAAAAGACACTTATAGCACCGTTGTCTAGGACCTCTTTGGGTATGGGAAAGTACACGAAACCCTCTTCATTAGTAAACTTCATGGGATATGTCCCATCCACAAGAACAGTAGCCTCATTTTCCGAAATTTTTTCGATTGTTATGTTTATGTATTCTGCTTCCAAAATTGCAGGCACACTAGGTATGGGATTTGCCTTAAGACCTATGAAACCTGAGAATAGGGCTAATGACATTAGGATGATTGATACAAATAATACTGCTGGTCTAACCCTCACGACCATCACCAAAATAAGATTATGAGGTGCTGCAATAATAGATCAAACCTTTAGAACAGGGCGTTCAAAAATAGCATACAAAGAAAAATCCTTAAAATTATCAAAAATGCATTAATAGGAGAAAAAATGGGGAAATATAGAGGCTTTATTTGCGTTTAATGAGTATTCCTGCAATTACTCCGATAATGACAATCGCTGCTACAGCACCTCCAATGAGCACCTCCTTGCCAATATTAGGCTCTCCGTAGTCCTCTGATACAGCGCCTCCCTCGCCAATCGTCATAGCCATTCCAGGAAGAGCGACCTCTATGGTGTGCTCAGAGAAGTGTGGTACTGCCACAAGCAGGTGGAATGACATACCATCGAAGTAAATGCTATACGAAGGCTCTTCAAGGGAAGATATCTCGTCAACTGGCTTAAGTGTAACTTCTTTTCCGTCAAAGAAGACCTTTATGTCCTTCATGTTTTCAGGGTTGATTCCGATGCTGGGGTCGAGCTCTATGTCCATAACAGTACCTTCGCCGCGTCCAGAAACCCTTGCGATGACCTTGTTCCCAGAGATTTGTGCGTTGATCTTTATGTCTGGTCTTAGTCCTTCAGCAGCGGCTTTTAATCCCTCGTCTTCATAAAGCTTTAGCATAGCCTCTGAGTTAACGCCGTACACGGGAGGGCTGTGTAAGACAAATACGCCATCGCTCTCGAGAGTTATGTACACATAAAGACCATCTACCTCCATAGAGCCGTTGTAGACTTTAAGAATTACTGGAACATCATCAATGCGATATACGATCATAGTCTCGTTCACATCCTCTAACGTTACGTTAGCCTCCGGGAGTTTGACTATAATCGTCGTGGCATTAGTGCTCTTCACAATTATTGGCCCTGTAACGGCGTCAATAATATTGGCTCTTCCATTTTCTCCGAAGAGCTGAATTACTGCGCCGTGCTTTGCTACGTTATAATCGTTGCCTAGAACATCGCCCAGGTCTATGACATCCGCCACTGTAATGTCTCTAATCGTGTAGTTCGTAATCTGTGCATCTGTGATGACACCTTCAATATATCTTCCATGGAACTCTCCAGAGTCATTTAGGACTAGAACGTCACGATATCTGTGCCTTTCTCTGAACATGTTTTCTAAAAGCCTTGGTCCCACTACGACCTTCGCAAACTTATGCGCAATAATCACGCCTTCTCCGTACTCTAAGCGGCCTGTAATTACACCGCACGTGCTGTTGTTGTATACGAGTACTGCTATAGTCGGCGTTACCTGGACTACGTTGATCTCATTGCTAACTTCAATGCTAATATTTTCACTGAAGACGTCAAACGTCACGCCATAAACGCCCTCGAGCACGTGTACCTTTGCAGAGTCCCAGAAGAGCACCTTATTGATGCGGCCCATGGAACCTAGGAATGTAGTGGCGTCAAAGCGTATGGAAAGTACGTAATGATTCAGGAGGCTTATGTTCTCAATCCCGCTGTCAGTTATGTTCCAGGAAGTAATTCTGTGGATAAAGACTAGCCTCTCTAGGTGTGGTGCGGGATGTAGTGCAACAACGCCTGTACCGGTGACAATGTTGTTTACCTCGTCATGTTGCCATTCCCCAACATATCTAGCAAGGTATAGCATTTTTTCAGTCCTTAGGACAGCAATACCATCTGCCTTCTTTATTATCTCCGCAGAGAGATATATAGTGACGTTCCTCGCTTTGAGCGTTATTACTTCGTTGTGAATTGCTATATATCCGTTGGAATAGGCAGCAAACATAGTATTTCCGACAACGCCGCCTCTAATGAACTCCCCAAGGTCTATTTCTGTAGCAATTTGCTCATTTTTGTAATACAGATTTTCGATACCGTTTTCAGTTATTGTTCCAGAATATGGACCTACTTTGAATTCGTCACCGGGGTGTAATCCTCGAGGAGGCTGAAATCTGTGACGTCCCATCATGTGCTTGTACGCCTCAGACCTCCCCTTGTAAGACTCGCCATTATCCGCTGCGATAAGGGGAGGCGTTATAATCGTTGCAATCATAATTATGGCTATAAATAGACCTAATATGCTAATAGTCCTCTTTTTCATACATTATCACCGAAAATGATGATGTTCGACATTTTTATATAGTGTTTTTGATACATTCGATGAATGTACTAATAATATGCAAATAAAACAGAAGTTTGCAAGATATTTTCGAATATGCTGTATATAGTGCTTCTGTTTGCATGAAAACTGTAGATATAAGGTTTCAAACTGTTTATGGTAAGGGACGGACGTTGCAAGATCTCATAAAACGTTTTTTAATGCATCCATCGTTCGCCTTATTGTAGGCAACATAATTGGAGAGTGTCAAGGTTGGTTGAGATAATAGATACGACGTTCAGGGATGCCCATCAGTCTCTTATAGCCACGAGAATGCGTACGGAAGATATGCTGCCCATAGCGGAAGAGATGGATAAGATAG
>CBEVQP010000067.1:0-6790 GCA_965552035.1 uncultured Thermoplasmata archaeon
TGGTATGGTTTTTTACTTTTTCTCATTATTTCTTCAATGTAGTTTTTTATGTTTGCGTAATATTCTCTTTTCATAGAAGAAATAAATTTTTGAGTTACTTCCTCACCTAAAAATTTTCTCATATTTTGCCAGGTGTTTGGTTTTATATTTAGCTTATCGAAAAAGAATTTGTCAGCATAATCTTGAGTTCTTTCTATAATTTCTAATACATCTCCAAAATCTGTTCCAGGCATTATAGGGCCTACGAAAACGTAGGTTTTTATACCGACATTATGAATCTCTTTAAGTGCGGAAATTCTGGCTTCTATAGTAGAAGCTCTGGGCTCTAAAAGACACCTAATATTCTCTTTAGGAGTAATAATGGTAAATCCTACAGTTACGTCAGAGAAAAATGAGAGCACATCAAGGTCTCTCCTTACTAGTGCAGACTTTGTTTGAATAATAATAGGCCAATCATGATCTTTTAGTATGCTGAGTACTGTTCTTGTGAGTTTTGTTTGAGACTCAATTGGTTGGTAGGGATCTGTAAGAGAGGAAATGTATATCGTACCGGGAGTTTTTGAAATAAGCTCATTTTGCAGGAGTTGGGGTAGGTTTTCTTTTATAAAAACGTATTCTCCCCAATGATGGGTTATGCCGTATATCCTTTTTGTGTAATAATCTGCATAGCAGTATCTACATGCGTGAGAACATCCTACGTAAGGATTAATTGTGTAGTTTGCAATATAGCTCTTTCCTAAGGCTGTTTTTGCTCTTATTTTAGAAATTATCATAGTATCCGCCTTGACGGGAAGGTAGTGAATGTTTTTAAAATACACTTGTTCTAACTCTATATTAAGGAAGAAATGATATAATACTTCGTGATCTAATATGAAAAAGCTTCTATTTATGTCTCCGCAGAACTATGCTGTTAGAAAGATAGACATTGTTGACATATCAAATTACATATTTCAAAAAATTAACGAGATTATTCCTAGACTTACAAAGAGGGAGATATTTGGATCATCGCCGCCAGAAGTTTTCGTCGGAAGGTTTGGATATCCAAAAGTTTTTGTTGGACCTGTGGTTCCTCCATTTACTGGAGACACCACGAGCTTAGTACTTACTGAGACTTGGTTTGGAAAAAATCTTGAAGAAATAATAGAAATGAGACTAAAGGCTATTAGGGGAAAATACTTAATAGAAATTGATAATGTAGACTCAAAATATGCTCTAGAACTCCATGATATGATTCTATCTAGAAAATCCGTAGATTCAGAGGTTATTTTCAAGAGGCCTCCTAAAGGATTAAGACTCTCTTTTGATCATCAGCCATTTGGTCCATCAGGATATCTGGAATACTTTAGGGCGTATCCTGGCTCTTCTGACTTTAAACTTGAGAGAGCATATTATGATACTGATTTAAAGGCCCATGATGCTGTTTTAGAACTTTATTTTAGTGGAGAGCCTGTTTCTAGAATTCAACAGGCCTTAAGTGCAGGGATGCTAGGAACGTCACGGTATAGAAAATTCGTACCTACACGATGGTCGATCACAGCTGTGGATGATATGGTATCGAAGTATCTTTTGAAAGAAGTAAGGCAGTATCCTATTATTGATACATTTAGGACATACTATCTCGAATACCTTGATAATAGATGGATAATTCTTTTGATCCCTACAGCTTGGGAGTACGAGAGTATAGAGGCATTTCTTCCAGGAACTCTTGATGATAGATATGTGGCTATTGGAGGAGACTACGAACCTTACAAGGGCAGAACAACCTATGCTAGCATAGGAGGTTGTTATTATTCTGCAAGATTAGCTATAACGGAAAAATTATTTAAGGAAAAGAAACAGGCTGCAGCCTTAGTTTTGAGGGAAGCTCATCCAGGTTATAAAGTCCCAGTAGGAGTGTGGAATGTGAGAGAAAGCGTTCGTAATGCTTTAAGAAGAGATCCTTATAAGTTTGAAACTGTAAAGGAGGTACTTGATTTTATATCTAGTAAAATGGCTTTGCCAATTGAAATTTGGATTCAACATAGCTATATCCTTAAGAAGTTGACTAAGCAAAAGACCCTTTTTGATTTAAAATAAATTTATAGAAAATGGAAAAGCTCTTCCATAAATATTTCCACATCTTCTTTATCGTTGTATAAGTGTGGAGAAACTCTAATTCCATAGATCCCCAATAGTCCCCTATGACTCACATGTATCCCTTTGCTCTTCAGAGACTCACATAGTTTTCCTTCTTCCTCAAAGCTAAGGCCCGTTTTTATTGTTGCAATTGGTGACCAAAGTTTTTCATCCTCTGAGTGACCTATCAGCTCTAGACCGACTTCGTAAACTCTGTCCACAAGAAACCTTTTTAGAGAAATATTATTTCTTGCAATTTTATCCGTTCCAACATTGTTTATTAGTTTTAGTGCGCCATGAAGAGCTGCTGCGATGAGATAAGGAGACCCTCCACCGAAATCTAGAAATCTAGCATCTGATCTAGGTTTTAGATCATCCCAAGGATTCTTTTTAAAGTCTGCCCACCAAGGATCCCAAATCTCAAGAGGTGGTGCCATGTTTAAGAGACCAAGGAGAGGATCTAAATGCTCTTGAACCTCTCTAGAGATGAATAAAATTCCAGAACCTATTGAAGGATTTAAGAGCCATTTCTCTCCTCCAGTAGAGAGTATGTCAATCCCTAGTTTTTTCACGTTTATTTTTACTGCACCTACGTGTTGGACAGCATCTATAATAAGAAGTCCCCCATGATCGTGAACAATATTTCCCAAAGCTTTTAGGTCAATCATAAATCCCGTAATCCATTGCACACTACTTCCTATTACGGCAAAAGTAGAGTTGTCAATGTATTTTTCAACATGTTCTATAGGATACGTACCGTTGATATTTTTAACGACTCTTATCTCTAAGTGGTGTTTCCTTGCAAATGATTTTACTAAAGTAGAAATCGTTGGGAACTCCATATCAAATGACACAATATTTTTCTGATTTTTATTGGGTTTAAGCGCGTATAGTACTCTTTTTAAACCATCTGTGGTTTGAATAGAAAGTGTGACCTCATCCTTATGCGAGCCTATTATTTTTGCTGCTTCTTTCAATGTAGGATCTAATATTTCTTTATCCATAAAATCTACAGAATTAATGGGTACCTCGAAATCTTCAATCATTTTTGCTACTCTAAGGATTTCTTCAAAGGATGTTGTTGGGAGAAGACCTGAACTGGCAGTATTTAGGTAGGCAGTGAATCTCTTAATTCCAGGAAAGATCTCTTTCATAACATTCCACGCCATTAATATCACCTAAACATTGAGAAAACGTGTTTTGTATGTATATAATCTTGTTGAATTTTCTCCCTTACCTTGTGATTTTGTGTAAACGTATTTTCCTAGATTATAAAGTTGTTAAACACATTTTTTTAGACTCTTTAAATTTTGAATATCTTTTCAGTGAACTGGGCATTGAATGCCTAACACAATAGCTGTAATGCTTCAAAAAATTAACACAAAGTTAAAAGTTTGTTTTCACAAAACAAACTAAATGGTTTTTGTTTAGAGAAGATTTACCTAGCGCGGGGTGCGAAAACAAATGGGTACTGAAGAGAAAGTAGGTTTTCTATATGATTGGGAGGACAAAAGAGTGCCAGAAAAGGCTACGAGGCCTTGGTGGGACATAGCATACGTGCAGTTAGGTCTATTTACATCTGGTTTTATGCTGATGACATGAGGTCTGCTAGTAGGATCTGGCTGGCCGTGGTATCACATTTTGGCATGGCTTATTGTTGGTAACTTGATAATACTTGGATTGTATATTGCCATAGGACACATAGGAGTCAAAGAAAGATTGCCTACGGCCTTCATCGCAGAGGTTATTTTCGGAAAATACGGTGCGAAGATCTTTAATATAGTCCTAGTGGGTACGATTATGGCATGGGCAGCATTGGGTATTCACCAGTTGGCCCTCGCGATTACGGACTTGACTGGAGTTAGCATTTACGTTACTGCGTGGATCGCTGCGCTCCTCGTGTGGCTTTCGTCTTCTGCGGGGTATAAGACAATATCTATACTATCAAAGCTTGCCATACCATGGTTCATATCGATTTTATTCATAGTAGAGCTATACTATGGTTTCAAGCTTGGATGGAACTTCTGGGGGCAAAAAGCACCGTACGGTGGAGTGTTTAACACGTTCTGGGACGGTGTTACCTTCGTCGTAGGTCTGAACATAGTCGCGGCGTTCTTGCAGGCTAACAGCTCTAGATATGCAAAGAACACTAAGGATTTCGTGAAGGCATCTACGTTCTCAGTGTTTTTCGGTATGATACTACTCACGTTCCTGTCGTGTACGCTAGCAGCTTATGCTCTTACCTCAGAGGACTCGTTTGCTGATCCATTCCTCATCGCTACTAGAACGATGGGAGTCGTCGGTGGAATAATGGCGTGGATACTCATCTGGACTACTGCTGACAACGACTTCTGGCACTTGTCCCTTAGCATGGTCGAGCTGTACCCGAAGATCAGAAGGTGGATCTACGATACTATACTAGTTATATTCAGCATTATCGTAATATACGCAGGCGTGCTTTATAGATATACTGACTTTGCGACGACACTGTCGATTCTCTGGCCTGCTATTCCAGGAATGTTCATAGCGCATTACTATATCCTACCAAAGATAGGTGTGGACATTTACGTGATTGAAAAGCGCAACCTACCAGTTAACGTGTTGGCTTTTATCTCTTGGATCGTTGGAGCTGCAGTGGCTTACCTCGTTAAGAGCTACGCACTACCACTACCAGAGCTTGCTGCTCTAGTGGCTGCTCTCGTAGTATACGCGATTGGAATGATGGTTTACAAGGGTAGATAAGTTAGGAGGCGTCAGAAATGGCTAGAGTAGAAATGTTAAAAAAGATTAGGATGGTCGGCCTTGGGTTAATAGTAATTGGAATCATATTCGGCCTCCTACTGTTCGCAACGGAGCCCATGTCGAGTACTTTCAAGACATATCTATACGTCGGAACATTCTTTATAGAGATTGGCTCGCTATTCTACTTTGCCTATGAAGTCTTCGTTCCAGAATTCTGGAAGGGAGAGTGGACTCCTAGTCCAGACCAGCCATATCCACCAGAGTGAGTCCTTCAACTCTTTATTTTTTCTTTATATTTATAAAAAGCAAGACTTTAACTTTTGATTCTTGCGTGTCCTTTATAGAACCACGTTCTATTCGGCTAAAGCAAGACCTCTTCAGAAATTTAACACAACGCTTATTTATCTTCTTGAAAAGTGTAGTTAATAAGTCACTGAAATACTCACATGGTGAGATCATGCCAAAGATAGTCTCAAATAGGGCTCTAGAGACCCCTGCATCGGGTATCAGGAAGATCTTCAACAAGGTTGCTGGTATGAAGGATATTGTTCATCTAGAAATTGGAGAACCAGATTTCGATACTCCTCAACCAATAAAAGATGCTGCTAATCGTGCTTTGATTGATGGTTATACGCATTACACACACAATGCTGGTCTTATCGAATTGAGAGCTACTATAGCTGATTATTATAGGGACTTTTGGGGCATAGACATCGAGGCTGAAAATACCATAGTAACTATAGGAGGCACGGGAGGATTATTCCTAGCACTTCTTGCCACGGTTGACGTGAACGACGAAGTTTTGATCCCCAATCCTGGATATCCTCCATACACGTCTATGGTGAAGATGATAGGTGCAAGACCATCATACTACATATTAAAAGAAGAGAACAGTTTCATGCCCGATTTGGATGAGATTAACGAGAAAATTATGGATAGGACAGAAGCTATTATTGTTAATACACCTAATAATCCTTCAGGAGCCGTTTATCCAAAGGAAGTGCTCAAGGGAATCGTGGAAATAGCTGAGGATAATAATCTTGTCGTAATCTCTGACGAGGTGTACGAGAGGATAACGTATGACGGTGTAAGGCATTATAGCATGCTTAATTTTGAGGAGATTTCTGATAGAGTCATCGTCGTAAACAGCTTTTCGAAGACATTTGCAATGACTGGCTGGAGGGTTGGTTTTGCGATAAGCAGAAACCTTGAGATCATACAGAACATGACGAAACTTCAGGAAAGCGTAGCTGCCTGTGCCCCTGCCATGGTTCAAAAAGCAGCCATTGCCGCGCTGAAGGAATGTCAAGAACATGTGAACAGCATGGTAAATGCATTTGAAAGACGTAGAGATCTCCTAGTAAGATTGCTCCGTAGTATCAATGACATATCGTTTGTTGTACCGAAGGGAACGTTCTATCTCATGCTGAATATTTCGAGATATATGTACGATTCATACGAATTTGTCGAGAAACTTTTATCAGAAAAGAAGGTCGCTGTAGCTCCTGGCAAGGCCTTTGGAGACAATGCTGAGGGTTACATAAGAATTTCTTTTGCAAACTCGGAGGAGAATATTAAAACGGGCATAGAAAGGCTGAAAGAGTTTTTAGAGTCGCTTGAGTAGAAGGGGATTAAAATGGATGAAAAGGTAAAACTAGCCCTAATAGTATTTGCAAAACGAAAAGAAAAGGATAAGCCCCTTATGGCATGGCCCCTGTACAGCTATGACCCCGCAACAGATGCATCTCGACTTAAGGAAGAGTGTAATGAATGGGTTAAAACGTTAGGTATAGACGCAGAATTCGTGATAAAGGAGTGGATAACGTCCGAAGAAGTTTATAACGAGATAAAAGATGATCTCTTAAAGGTGGATGGTCTCTTGGTATATATACTAACGACTAGTTTGAACTATCCACTTATGTTCAAAGTAATC
>CBEVQP010000068.1:0-6753 GCA_965552035.1 uncultured Thermoplasmata archaeon
AAAACTTGCTAAAAATATTAGTTTAGAAGAAAACAGAAAATTAGTTGGCAAACGAGTAAAGGCCTTAGTGAATGAAGTAGGTAAAAATAAAACCTTAGTGGCTAGAGATAATGCCTATAAACCGATTATAATAAGAGATGTGCATAGAAAAGTCTCTTTAGGAAGTTATCTAAAAATAGAAATAGTGGAGGCGAGAGAAACATACTTAATTGGAGAAATAATATAACATAGAGTCAAAGTTGTTTTTCCGCCTCTTTTATGGCTTGATACCCAAGTTCTAAAGCCTTTTTGTTTATTTCTAGAATTTTACCCTTGAAAATATCTTCGAGTACGTTTTTAATCGTTTCTTTGCTAATAGGTACTCCTACTGCTAAAGCCGCACCTAGCATAACCATGTTTGTAGCAAGTGCGCTTCCAGCCTCTTCTTGAGCAAGCTTTGTAGCATTTATAATGTAAAGCCTCTTAGATAGCTTCTTTAACTCTTCTATTACTATCTCTGTTTCTGGATATTTCTCTTCCCCTAATAGTACTGTCAAGGACATTATACGATCGTTATTAACTACTAACACTGTGTTTTCTCCGAACTTTTCAGGATATCTTAAGGGTTCTATAAGCTCGAATCCTAATACTAAGTCTGCCCCTCCTGAAGGAATTATAGGTCCCAAAACGTCACCGATACGAACTTCGCTTATTACGTTTCCACCTCTCTGGGCCATACCATGAACTTCGCTCATTACGGCATTTTTACCTTCTCTTAACGCACCCTCAACTAGTATTTTACCAACCGTGATTACTCCTTGTCCTCCAACGCCCGCTAGAACAATGTTATAAGGTTTCATTGGGCGTCACCTCTTACAATTGCGTTAAAGGGACATACATACGCGCACGCCCCACATCCCGTACATAGGTCGGGTCTTATATGGACGCTTCCGTCTTCATAGATAGAGAATGCTGCACAAGAGAATGTCTTGACACAAGCGTAACATCTTGTACATTTCTCTTGATCTATCACATACGGTACTATCTTGATATTTTGGCGTCTGGCCATCCTTATGTACTCAAGAGCACATATACGTCTAGAAATTATCACTACTGGCTTCTTTTCTTTCTCTACGTATTCTTTAGCTTCTTTGAAGGCCTCTATTGTCCTAGGAACTTCATAAGGATCTACGACTATTACCTTCTCGACGCCCAATCCTCTAACAACATCTTCCAGATTTACGCTCTTCCAGCTCTCTTCCTTCCCTGGCTTAGAGGGAATTTCTGGTGTGGGCTGCCCTCCTGTCATCGCGGTTGTAGCGTTATCCATTATCACGAATATTGCTGGAGTATTGTGAACTATGGCATTAATCAATCCAGGTATTCCAGCATGATAAAATGTCGAGTCTCCTATGAAAGCTACAACAGGTTCATTAACGAAGTGGCCTAGGCCTGACGCAGTGCCAAAGCTTGATCCCATAGAAAATAGAAGGTCTCCCATATTGAATGGCTTAGAGAATCCTAGAGTGTAGCACCCTATATCTGTAGGAGCTACTAGATTTGTGCCAAATACACGCTTTGCAGCATAGTAAGTCGCTCTGTGAGGACATCCTGGACAAAACGTTGGCGGTCTCATAGGTATTTTTACCTTCACTTCGATTACTCCTCTTTTTGGTCTTTCACCATTTAAAACATAAGTTATTGCTGAATAAACTTCGTCAGGATTCATTTCATATTGATATCTTACTGTTCCATCTTCTTTTCCATGTATTTTTATGTCGATTTCATTATCGTGGGCTATTGCCTTAATCTGTCTTTCAATGAATGGTTCTGTTTCTTCAAAAACTATCACCTTCTTTACGCTTCTAAGGAATTCTGCTATCTTCTTTTTGGGTAATGGATAGGACATCGTTATCTTAAATACCTTGGCTGAGATTTCTTTTGATTTAATGACGTCTACTACATAGGAATAAGATATCCCTGATGCTATTATCCCTAGTTCGGGGTTTTCTCCATAAACTTCTATGCGATTATATGCAAAATTTTCTGAAAACTCCTCTAGCTCTTTGTCTCTCTCAAGCTGAATAAGCCTATCCTTCCTTGCTAATGAAGGTACTATTACATATCTAAGAGGATTTTTTTCGAAGTTCTTCTTTTCGAACGTATTAAGCTTCAATTCTCCAAGATCCACTATTCCTCTCATGTGAGATATTCTCGTCGTTGTTCTCATTATTACTGGTACCCTAAATTTTTCTGAGATATCGAACGCTATCTTTGTTAATTCTTTAGCCTCTTGAGGATACGATGGCTCTATTACCGGAATATGCGCCAATTGTCCGTATATTCTATTATCCTGCTCATTTTGAGAAGAATGCATCCCAGGATCATCTGCAGAAACAATTACCATACCCGCTTTTATCCCAGTATAACTTAAGCTCACAAAACTGTCTGCAGCAACGTTTAATCCCACGTGTTTCATCGCAACTATACTTCTTAGACCAGAAAGAGAGGCAGAAGCTGCTACCTCTAATGCAACTTTTTCGTTTGTAGAATACTCAAAGTATATTCCAGCTGGTTTATAAATCTCATAGAATGTGTCTCCTATCTCTGAAGAAGGTGTCCCAGGATATGTAGTAGCTACCGCTACCCCAGCTTCAAGAGCTCCCCTAACTATTGCTTCATTGCCCAGCATTGAAGCTTTACCAGGTGGAGATTTTAATACTATATGCACTGCCGCCACCTCATTCTGGTTTCTTTAAGAGCATTTTGGCATCAACAACTACAGCTCCTTCTTCTTTAACGAATATTGGGTTTAGATCTAATTGATCAATAACAGGTTCTAATTTCCGTGCTAGCTCTGAAACTCTTAAGAGAATTTTTATAATAGCTTCTTTATCGACTTTAATGCCACGGAAGCCTTCCAGCAATTTTCTACCCTTTATCTCTGATAACATTTCCTCAGCATCTTCTCTCGTTATTGGAATCACTCTAAATGTGACATCACGTAGGACTTCAACAAATATTCCTCCAAGACCGAACATTATTGCTGGACCGAATGTTGCATCGTTTATTACTCCAACAATAACTTCAACATTCTTGTTTTCCATCTCCTCAACGAGAATCTTGGCATCTGGGAACTTCTCTTTAAATTCTCTTACAACAGCTTTTAATTCGTCCTTATCTTTTATATTTAGCCTTACGGCTCCAATGTCCGTCTTGTGAAGTATTTTTGGTGAAGATGCTTTTACTACCACTGGAAACTTAAGATTTAGGCTTTCAATTTCCCCTTCAGATTCTATGACTGCAAAGTTGGGAACTGGTATTCCATAGTTCTTAAGAAGTGTTTTCACTTCATGTTCTGCCAAAGCATTCCTCTCTTTTGCTATTTCAAAAATATCTTCAATCTTCATTCCTTCAACACCCCTACTCTCTTAAGATACTTACCACGCTCATAAAGAGTGCGAAGTGCCTTTACACCCCTCCATATACTTGGATAAACTGCTATTTGTCTCTTTTCCATTTCCTTTATCATGTTTTGAGTATAAGTACCGCCAATAGAGACTACCACCATTGGCTTCTTTCCCTTCTTACTCCATTTCTCAACAATATCTACAAGTTTCTCTGTAACAAATGGTGTCTGAAAGAGTGCTAAACAGAGGATTCCATCAACATTTGGATCTTTATTCACGATTTCTAATGTTTTGTCGTATTGTTCATCCGTTACGTCGGCAGTCATGTCTACAGGATTGTTTACAGATGCGTATGGGACTAAAATTTCTCTTAATTTCTCTTTTGTTTCTTGTGTTAAATTGGCCATTTTAAGGCCAACGCCGCGATCGCCATATTGGCTTTCGATGTAGTCAGTAGCAATAACGCCATACCCTCCCCCGCTAGTAACAACGACTACATTTGGTCCCTTCATTGGTTTTTGATATGCCAACACCCTTGCAAAGTCTATTATCTCTTCTTCATCATATGCTCTTATGATCCCCGCCTGTTTGAACGCACCATTTACAACAGCATCACTACCTGCAAGCGATCCTGTATGAAGAGCTGCTGCAGTAGCTCCTCTAGACGTTCTTCCACCTTTTAAGACCACTATAGGTTTTTTCTTAGAAACTTCCTTCGCTACCTCAAAAAACCTTCTTCCATCCTTTATACTTTCTAAATAAAGTGCTATTGCCTTTGTCTTTTCATCATCGCCAAAGTATTCTAGGAGCTCCACTTCAGATACGTCCATTTTGTTACCTATACTCACAAACGCAGAGATACCAACCCCGTAGTGGGCAGCATAATCCATGAAGGCCACTCCTGCTGCTCCACTTTGGGAAATATATGCAAACGATCCATCAGGAGGTCTAGGTGATTTCTCTCTGACAGTAAATAGTGCATCTAACTTTTTACCCGGGACATAAATACCCAAACAATTAGGTCCTATAACCCTTGTGCCTGTACCTTTGATAATCTCCTTAAGCGTTTCCTCTAGCCTCTTTCCTTCTTCACCAGTCTCTCCAAAACCAGCTGAAATCACTACTACTGCTTTTACACCTTTATCAACACAGTCCTTCAAAACCTGAGGGACTGCTGGGGCAGGAACGGCGATGATTGCAAGGTCAATTTCGTCTGGAACTTCTTTTATATTTGGATAGGACTTGTAACCCATAAACTCATTCATTTTTGGATTTATTGGATAAAGCTTAAGTCCACTTTCTGTAAGGTGTTTAAAAATGATACTACCAACTTTATTTGGATTTCTGGAAACTCCTATTACAGCAATGCTTTTAGGATCAAAAAATGGTCTTAGATCACTCCCCATTAGTCATCACCTATATAGCACTGACTCCAAGGTCTAATCAACTAAATCTTAGGTTTAGGTTAAATGAATATCTAGTCCTTAGAGAACATATACCAAGCTTGTGAAAATTAAACAAAAGACATGTGGTTACTTTTGAAAAGATTTAGAAACATTGCAAAAAGCGCTATTTCAATAATACCGCTGAGGAACTACCAGAAAAAACAAAACTAATGAAGAATAAAAGAGATTAAAAAGGAGTAAAGCCGTTAGAACTCAGTCTCAGATTCTTCGCCCTCTGGACCCTTCTCTCCCTCTTTGCCTTTCTCTAGTGGTTTTGCGGCAATTACGTCATCAATCCTTAGGATCATTGTTGCAGCTTCTACAGCGCTGACAATCTCTTGTCTTGGGACTCTAATAGGCTCAATTACGCCTTCCTCGAACATGTCTCCAACTCCGTCCTCAGTAGTAAAGCTTACACCGTAGCCGATCTTGTTCTCTTTGTGGGCAGTTCTTAGTTTAATAAGTGTATCAATAGGATCAAGACCGCCGTTCAATGCGAGAATCTTTGGAATTGATTCTAAAGCGTCTGCAAATGCCTCAATTGCCATTTGCTCTCTGCCACCGACGCTAGCTGCATAGTCGCGTAGTTTCATAGCAAGCTCTACTGCTGTAGCTCCGCCTCCTGGCGTAATTTTACCGTCCTCAATAGCTGCAGCTACGACGCTTAGGGCATCATGAATCGATCTCTCGATCTCATCTACGACGTGCTCTGTACCTCCGCGGATGAGTATTGACACTGCCTTCTTGTTCTTTGCACCAATAACGAATGTCATGTTGTCTTCTCCAATCTTGCGCTCTTCAACAAGCTCAGCCTCACCGAGATCCTCTGAGCTTAAGTCTTCAAGCTTAGTGACTATTCTTCCTCCTGTAGCCTTAGCTAGCTTCTCCATATCAGACTTCTTAACACGTCTTACTGCGTATATTCCAGCCTTAGCTAGGTAGTGTTGTGCAAGGTCGTCAATTCCCTTCTGACAGAAGACCACATTGGCACCTACAGCCTTTATCTTCTCTACCATTTCTTTAATGAGCATCTCTTCGCTTTCAAGGAATTTCTTTATCTGCTCTGGGTCTGTAATCTGAATTTCGGCGTCAAATTCTGTTTTCTTGACCTCAAGCGGTGCGTTGATTAATGCAATCTTTGCGTTCTTGACAACTTTTGGCATACCAGGGTGTACGCGCTCCTTGTCAATAACAATACCATCAATGAACTCTGTGTCCTTTACACTACCGCCAACCTTCTTCTCAACTTTTACATTGTCGATGTCTGCTCTAATCTTACCGTCGACTTCTTCTACGATTGAGAGAACCGCCTTAACAACAAGCTCTGATAGGTAGTCTCTAAATGGGGCTGATTGCTTACCAGTCATTGCTGTTGTTGCAATCTTCTTAAGCATCTCGATGTCGTTCCTGTCTACAGGCTTGGCAACGCTCTCAAGTATCTCAAGTGCTTTGTCAGCTGCCAACTTGTATCCTTCGATAATAGTCACTGGATGAATCTTTTGATCTAGAAGAGATCTTGCATTCTTGAGAAGTTCTCCAGCAAGTACTACGGCAGTAGTTGTACCATCGCCAACAGCTTCATCCTGAGTCTTAGCAACTTCTACCATCATCTTTGCAGCTGGGTGCTCTACGTCGATCTCCTTAAGTATAGTAACTCCATCGTTAGTAATTACGACGTCTCCCATTGAATCCACGAGCATTTTGTCCATACCTTTTGGACCTAGAGTTGTTTTCACTGCATCTGCAATGGCTACTGCTGCAGCAATGTTGTTCTCCATAGCTTCTCTTCCACGCTCTCTCCTTGTACCTTCCTTTAATATTAGTATTGGTTGTCCCGCAAGCATAGTGCCACCACCAGCACCATATAGATTATACGTTTCTAACACCTCATGTTCTGTTTTTATATCACACAAAACGCT
>CBEVQP010000069.1:0-6707 GCA_965552035.1 uncultured Thermoplasmata archaeon
CATCTACTCGAATAACTGTGGCGGTAATATACGAAGCTTCATCACTTGCAAGAAATCTGACCACACTTGCTATTTCCTTTGGTTCTGCAAATCTTTTCATTGGTATTGCATCTATAAATATCTGTTTAATCTTTTCTGGTATTCCTTCCACCATTCTTGTGCGCGTAAATCCCGGAGCTACCGCTACAACCCTTATACCATATTTTGCTAATTCCTTCCCCAGAGTGTAAGTAAACCCTATGACTCCCGCCTTAGCAGCTGCATAATTTGCTTGACCAATGTTTCCATCAAGCCCCACAATGCTTGAGATGTTTACTATTACGCCACTTCTCCTTTCAAGCATATGATCTATAAAAGCCTTCGTTACGTTGAAAACTCCTGTGAGATCTACATTAACAACGAGGTCCCATTCGTCCTTTGTCATCTTCTTAAAAAGTGCATCTCTGTTGATTCCTGCATTATTTACTAAAATATCTAGCTTTCCAAACTCCTCAATGACTTTCTTTGCAACATCATTGACTTCCTCGAAGTTCGTTACATCCATTTTGTAATACTTTACCTTTGTACCGTATTTATCCACAGTTTCCAATGCCTTTTTTACAATTTCATCCCCCGGTGGGAGGATATCAGAAATAACAACGTCGGCTCCTGCCTCAGCTAGTGCCTCAGCAGTTGCAAGACCTATACCACGGGCAGAGCCCGTAACGAGGGCAACCTTTCCAGAAAGACTTATGGTGCAACCCATAATATCACCTCACCTCTTTACAAACACGGGAGAAACGCCTAATGGCGTTTCCCTAATGGACTGAAAAGTGACTTCATCTCCAACAGAAATGCTCTCACCTTCAAATTGGCCCAAAATTCTTAGTCCATTGTTTAATTCCACCAAAACAACAAAATATGGAGCTTTGTCTTCAAAATACTCGGGAGCGACAAAAATACGTGTGTATGCAATTACTTTTCCCACTTTATCCGCTTCAATCTTCTCTAGACTTCTAGATCCGCAAAAAGGACACACAATAGATTTTAGCGAGATCTTACCACAACTTTTGCATTTATATGCTACGATTTTTCCTTCTTTCAAACCCTTATAGTAAGTGCTAGTGGACATTTCACACCCTCCTAAATATTACGACTACATTCGATGCTCCAGATCCCCCCATATTGCTCATAAGCCCTATCTCAGCACCTTCTACCTGGTTATACGCCTCTCCGCGAAGCTGCTTAACAATTTCTACTGCCATCCCAACCCCAGTAGCACCTATAGGATGTCCTTTAGCTTTCAAGCCACCATCGGTATTTACGGGTAATTTTCCGTCATAATATGTTTCCCCGTTGACAGCAGCATTTATCGCCTCTCCACGCCTATAGAAACCTAGACTTTCTAGTTGAATGACTTCTGCAATAGTAAAACAGTCATGAAGTTCTACAACGTCAACATCGTTCCTCTCTATTTTTGCTTCTTTAAAGGCTACTTCTGAAGAAGTGGCCGTTGCCTCGAGCCATGTTATATCCTTGAATCTCTCTGTAAGAGCAACATTTGTTACTGAGGCACCCGCACCTATAACTTCAACAAGACCATCACTAGAATTGTTCTTGGTATACTCTTCAGACATTAACACTACTGCCGCTGCGCCATCGCTTATGGGGGAGCAATCATACAGACCCAAGGGTTCGGCAATCATGGGTGCTTTAAAGTAATCTTCAGAGGTTATCTGCTTTGGATACTGTGCATATGGGTTCCTAGAGGCGTGATAATGGTTTTTGATAGCTATTTCTGCGAGGTCTTCTCGAGAGCCACCAAACTCGTGAAAATATGCCGTGGTCATTAGTGCAAAGTATCCGGGGAATGTGATACCCGTCGGAAGCTCGTATATAGCATCTCCAGCAGTTGCAAGTATTTTTGTGACCACTGGTGTTTTTTGTGCCGTCATCTTTTCAACTCCGAGTACCAAAACAACATCCGCATAACCTGCTTTTATAGCTCTGTAAGCCTCATAAAGTGCGAAACCACCGCTTGCACATGCGTTTTCTACTCTAACTCCCTTTATGTTTTTCTTAAGACCTAGATCGCTGTACAAAGTAGGCGCAAGATGTGTTTGTCCTTCAAACATCCCTTGAGCAAAGTTGCCAATATAAAGCTCCGTTATATCCTTCGGCGTAATACCAGCATCATCAATAGCTTTCATTGCAGCTTCAATTGCTAAGTCACGAAATGTTTTTTCAGAATGTTTTCCGAATTTTGTTATACCGATTCCCGCAATGAAGACCTTTTTCATAGGTTTCACCGTTGTTTTCAAGTCCTCTTGTTGTCATTAGTCTGCTGGTTAACATGTTCACTAATAAACCTCTTTTTGAGCCCCATTAGCCCATCGGAGAAAATAAATTCGGGTATTTCCTTAGGATCTTTAATAATAGGCTCAAAATCCATCACACTTAAAACGTCCTTTTCTATATCAACTCCAGGCGCATATTCGATGAGTTCCAAACCTTTGTCTCCTAATCTAAAAACAGCCCTTTCTGTAACATACAGAATCTCTTGACCAAACTTCTTTGCATACTTTCCGCTAAACGTAACGTGTTGCACTTTCTTGATAAATTTCCTCTTTTTACCCTCCTTTATAATTTTTAGCTTGCCTTCTTTAATCGCAATTTCTGCTCCGACAGTCATCATGCCGCAAAACACTACTTTCCTCGCGTTTTGGCTAATATCTATGAACCCTCCTGGTCCGGGGAGTTTGGAGCCAAACTTACTCACGTTAACGTTACCTTCCTCATCTACCTCAGCCATTCCTAAAAACGCAATGTCTAAACCGCCGCCATGATAAAAGTCAAACTGGTAGGGCTGGTCTATTATGGCCCAAGGATTATACGCAGCACCAAAGCTAAGACCCCCTGCCGGAACTCCGCCTATTGTTCCAGCCTCAACAGTAAAGATTAGCTGGTCGAATATGCCCTCCTCTCCAGCTACAGCAGCAACGTATTCTGGCATGCCTATACCAACGTTAATTACGGCTCCCTTTTTAAGCTCCAATGCAGCCCTTCTTCCGATAATTTTTCTAGCGTTAAGATTTATCTTAGGAAATACTGACTCTGGTATCTTTATCTCGCCTGAATACGCTGGATTGTATTTTTCGGAGAAAGTTTGCCAATGATATTCCTCCGGAGAAACTACTATATAATCAACAAGCTGTCCTGGGATCTTCACCATTTGTGGGTGTAATGTACCAGCTTTTGCAATTCTTTGAACTTGAGCTATGACAATTCCGCCATTATTCTTTGTAAGGGTGGCTATACTTAGTGTCTCGAGTGTATCCGCTTCTTTTTCCATTGTAATGTTCCCATATATGTCGGCTGTTGTGCCGCGAATAAGTGCTACTTTTATTCTTTTATATGGCCTAGTTCTGTAAAACAAGTACTCTTCGCCATCTATTGTTTTTAACTCAACAAATTTCTCTTTGGATATGCTATTTAGAGCTCCCGCCGAATTTCTAGGATCCACAAAAGTTCCGAGACCTACCCTTGTAAATATCCCAGGCTTATTTCCTGATGCTGCTCTTATAAGGTGTGAGATCACGCCCTGTGGTAATGCATATGCTTCGACCTTTTCTTCTGTTATCAACCTAGTTATCTTAGGTACAAGCCCAAAATGTGCCCCTAGAACAAATTTAATCATACCTTCGTGGCCAAAGTGGTTTAATCCTTTCTCCTTACCGTCTCCTTGACCAGCCACAAAGAAAAGGTCAAGGTTTTTTGGTTCTCCTGTCTCCAAGAATCGTCTCTCGATCTCGATAACTAAAAACTCTGGAAAACCGTTTCCTACAAATCCCGAAGTAATTAGTCCCGTATTGTTCTCTATAAGCTCAGCTGCCTCTTTTGCACTAATAGTCTGAGCTCGAATACTCATCAAATACACCTAAGTTTAACTTATTAAGAATAATTCTTATTTCGGGTGTTGTTAACGTGTTAACTTCAGAAATTATTAATCAATAACTGGCAAAAACAGAAGCACGTGTAAAACTTAATGACAGGCAAAAATAGTATAAAAACAAACCAATCTAAAACATGTCTAATACCTTACACGTTTGGATTTTCTTTCCCTTCTATTTTTCTCCTTAATGCCATTAAAATCTTCTTTTCCAGGTGAAATTATTTCTAGTATCGATTCAATAATCTTCTTTTCAGCTTTTCTTATTGTCTTTGAAAAAGCTGCTTTTGATACATCTAAAAGCTTAGATATCGTTTCTGTATCAACTTTTTTCGGTACATCAAAGTATCCAAGCTCGTATGCCAACCTTAACACCGCCTTCTCGGTTGGAGTTAATTTGTTTTTCAAATTCTCAATTTTCCAATAATGTTCAATTCTTGGAATCATTCCAGTAAACAGTCCTGCAGACTCTATGTTTATCGACTCGTCTTGAATTATTCTGAACTCGTTCTTCTTATCCAGCTCAGAAAGAGCATGTGAAGCAAGCTCTTTATTATCAAATCCCACTCTCCAAATTTCTCTTCCACGGCTGATGTAGAAAGGACCCATGATGAATCCATACTTTGAAATAATGCTCATGGCATTAGTGAGGCCTATTATCCCTCTAAAAATTGCTTCTGGACCTCTACGACTCAATATATTAAGATCCCTCATATATTTCTGGCTCTTTAGTTCAAAAATAGTATTCGTGAGCTCTTCAGGATCATTTGCAATAATTACCCCTCGCGTATCTAAACCTCTATTCTCTAATATAGACCATTGAAACACATAAATCATAGAACCTACGTCATCCGAAGTAAGAACATAAGGACAATCGTATTGTTCCATTTCAAGCACAATATATCTAATTGCCATATTGCTCCACCATTCCAACTAACCTTATTTTCTTTCAAAGAGATTATTTAACGATTACCCTCAAGAGCCTTAAAGAGTAATTTTCTTCTTTTATCAAGAGCTTCTCGAAAAATATTCCTTAAGTAAAGTGCTCCTATCTTGTATTTTTTCTTTATCAATCTGTCTAATATGCCCCCACTCCATTAAATATAAAGTATCTGCTACCCTCAAAACTATGCTGGGATCTTGTTCAACTATTATCATTGGAACATTCATTTCCTTAAGTTTAAGCAAATATTCACAAATCTCATTTCTTATTGAGGGTGCTAATCCAGAGGAGGGTTCATCTAATAATAGTACTTTAGGTCTCATTACAAAAGCACGAGCTATAAGAAGCATCCTCTGTTCTCCTCCACTTAATGTCCTCGCGAGTCTTTTTCTAAATTTTACTATTCGAGGAAATATCCTTTCTATTTCCTCGAGCACCTTCTTTGAATCCCTCTCTTTTGATGCAAGAAGTATGTTTTCTTCCACTGTCATACTTCTAATAATACCACCTCGCTCTGGACAGTAAATAATTCCTCTTTGGGCTCTTTCAGAAGGTTCTAGCAACGTAATATCTTCTCCATGAAATGTTATTCTTCCTTTGTCCAGTTTGATAAATCCGGCTATAGCCTCCAAAACAGTTGTTTTACCCATTCCATTAGAGCCCAGTATTCCTATAATCTCCCCTGGTGAAAGGCTAAGAGTAATGTCATACACAGGTACAACACCAGGTTTCATGAAGACCGTAACTTCATGTAGTTCGAGGATATTATCCACGAAGCTCCCCTCCAATATACGCCCTTACTACTTCCTCACTTTTTATTACTTCTTTTGGACTTCCCTCAAAGATTTTTTCTCCATAACTAAGTACTAGAACTCTATTAACCAACCCGAATAATGCACCTATCTTGTGTTCAATAATAAGAAATGTCTTTCCTTCTTCATTGAGCTTTCTAATTATGTCTTCTATTTTCTTTATTTCATCAGCGTTTAGACCAGCAAATGGTTCATCCATAAGAATGAGGTCAGAGTTCATTGAAAGTACTCTTGCTAGTTCAAGCATTTTTAAATGATACATTGATAAAACGCTTGGGTAAAAAGACTCGTATCCTTTAAGACCAACAGTTTCGATGGCTTCTTGTGCTGATCTTAAAGCCTTCTTAGAATCGTGAGTTACGGAATAGGCAGCGATGTATACATTGTCTAAAACGCTCATATAATAGAACGCTTGAGGCATTTGAAAAGTACGTCCAATCCCTAATCTCACTATCTTATGGGGGCGCATTCCTGTTATATTCCTATTTCGATATTTTATTTCTCCCTTTTCAGGCTTTAGAATCCCAGATATCACGTTAAAAAGTGTCGTCTTCCCGGAACCATTTGGTCCTATAATCCCTAATATCTCACCTTCCTCTACTTCGAAGCTAACATCTTTCAAAGCTACTAGCTCGCCAAATTTCTTCGTAACATTCTTTACACTAAGCATTCTTACCCCTCTTCACCTTCTTCTTTAGCTCTTTTAAAATAATGCTCCCTTTATACTGTGCCGTAACCAGAAATCCATAAGGTGCTAGAAGAATTACTACAACGAGAAGTGCCATGTAAAAGATAAGACGATACGTTCCTATCAAATCCCAAAGCTTTTCGTAAAGAATCATGAGGATGTATGTAGTCAATAACGGCCCCCAAAGTGATCCTATCCCTCCTACGACTATCATTGTTAACACTAACAAAAGGAGGCTAGCTGACATTATGTTAGAAGTTATTGGAGGAAACATAGCCCCCATGAGAGTCCCTGCTAGTGATGCCGTAAACGCAGACAGGAGGAACGATATAAACT
>CBEVQP010000070.1:0-6281 GCA_965552035.1 uncultured Thermoplasmata archaeon
ATATTGAAAATCTATAAAAAACGAAATAACATCAAACGGACTTAATTCCTGCTTTAACTTTATAAATAATTCAACAGCATCAAAGAACGAACCATCGTTTATAGATTTGATTAAAAAGTCTTTTTCCTCCTCCCCCAGCTTTACGTTCACATTTCCAATCGTAGATTCTATAAAGTCCTCTATTAACCCATTCTTTCCCCACTCTCTAATCTTATCCGAGCAGACATACATAACTTTCATGATTTGAGACTTTGTAAATTTGCCCTTCTCCGGATTAAGTATTTCCCATAGCTTGATTAACTTCCCCAATTCTTCCAATAGGTAAGGTCTTGTCCCGGTTTTCCCCAGTATAGAATGAGCTCGCTTTGACGATTCAAGCATCACTATATTAAACCTATTTTGAGTAGATTCTAAGTATTCATAGTCAAAAAAGTTATGATGAACTTTTATTTTGCCGCCATTAATTTCCAGCATAGGTCTATATTCATTATGATCTTCTCTTACTGTACAATAATACCAATCTTCACTTCCATCATCAAACTTTGGTACAAAATTCCACTTTAACTTATCAATTATGAAAATATCTTCATTCCTTTTAATTTCATAACTCTTCTCTTCATCTATCCTTCTAAGAGCTTCACTCTCAAACTCTTTTAGAAGCCTTCTCCCGGCATCAAGTACGAGATAAAGAGGCTGTTTGTACTTGAAATATATTACACCAAAGTTTATACTAAGCCTTCCAAGTACTTTATCAAATCTATTAAAAAATAAGGACTTTATCCTTGTAATAATTGCTAACGCGTACTTTGCTGGACATAAGAACATAAATTCGCCAGCAGTCGTATACACCGAGATTACTGGTATAAATTCTCTAATCTCTACATTTCTTATTCTATAAGCATCTTTACTACCATCCTCCCACTCTACTTCTATTTCCTCTCCTGAAAATAATTTTATGATTTCCTCTTCTGGGATTTCGTCTAGTTTTTTCCCATTTCTTGTGTAATCGAGATAGTCTATGGTAACTATCTCCTTTTTCCCACTTATTACCGTGCCCAATTCTGATTTTCCAAGCACTCTTTCTTTTTTCAATTCCTTATCAATTTCCAAGATTAACTGTTTTCTTTTATCCAAAAACTCCTTTGCTATTTGTACTGACTTCTCTGAAAACTCTTCAAATTCTTTCCACACTCTTCTTAAGCGTGAAGGGGAGGCAGGTTTTTTGGAAAGTATTTTACACAATTTTACTTTTGCATCTTCAGAGTACTGCTCTAACTCAGAAACAAAATTCTCAGCTTCTGCATTAATCACTAGTCGAGAATGCATTTTATCCATCAGATATTTAACTCGTTGCAGAAATTTTTCTCTCTCTTCAACCGACCTAATGCCTTCCTGAGTGCTCTGCAATTCTCTTTTTAACTTGAACAAATCATCAATAACTGAAGTTTCTTCGAATTTTATATCCTCTACCACTTTGGTTTTTCCTTTAATTAGTCCACCAAGCCCCCTTAACACCTCATCCAACTCTAATATTCTACTTTGAAAGTTTTCTTTCGTTAATCCCTTCCACCAATTTCTTAACTTGACATAATATTCCAGAAGTTCAATATTATTTCTCTTCCAATACGTTTTGTTATCATTTTTATAAATTTCTGGATCAGCTCCGTAAATGGTTCTAGTAGTTTCCTTTATGTATTCTCCATTCAACCATTTATCGGCAGGCCAAATTTTTCCAACAATTAAAGCTATCATATTATTTTCATCTCTTATCTGATCAAGCCATACCGTCTCTTCCTTCCCCAATCTCTTTATTACACCCTCTAACCTGAGTTCATAACAATATTTGCATAATCTTTCACCTTTAATAGAGGCAACCCCTTCAGGAATTGGGTATTCTGGAGCATAACCACATACATAGCATTTTTCTCTTGGTTTTTGCCTCAACTTATTTGAGCCACATTTTGAACATTTATCAAGTTTTGCAGAACTAACACCAGTTTCATTACACTCATCACATTCCCACATCCAGCCTTTCTCCCAATCTTTTACCCAAGGTAGACTTCTTGCTTCTTGGCCAATCCTGTAGGGGAAATTCACATTTTCAGCAGCGATCTTTTTTGCGTTCTCGATTAGAGGACCAATATATTTGCTTGCTTCTCCATTCTTTCCACCACAAACCTCAACTAATGGCACAATTAGACCATTAGTTCCACTGATAACAGTTAAAAATATTCTTTTTCGCAATTCGCTTATAATTTCATTTCCTTTATCAATTGACGTTAAATCTGGTATCAGAAAGCACATAACGTTTAAATCCTCATATATCAGATTACCAACAGGAATTTCAAATTCTACGATCTCTCTAATTTTTCTTTTCACTTCATCGAATTTCTCAAACCTTCCTATGAAGTCAGGGAGCTTATTAACCTTCGTAATAAAGCTATAACCATCAAATCCTACTACAAGAAGTTTAAATCCAACCTTTTCTGAGACATTCATTTCTTTAACTCTTTTCCTGAACTCTTCATCTGAAATACAACCTACAAGAATTGATTTAGTAATTGAACCCACCATGTATGCATGATCCACGAGCTTAACATCATTCGATGGTCGTCGTGTCTCAGCTAACGAGAGTGAAAAGAAATTATTGATTAAAGTTATTAGTTTCTCTCTAAGTTCAAAACTAAATCCCCCTTGCCTTGCTAATTGACCTATTAATTCAGATAGCCTTTTATATAACTCCATTCTGGCGGAACGAAGAGGACTCTTTGTACCGTTCATCTTCAGAATCAGAGTTCTTTCATTAAGGTAATCGGAAAGCTTCTCTTCATAACCAAATGGAGTTGCGATAAAAACTTCATCAAAACCAACATCCCTTTCCTCATGAACCCCTCTGTCCTCCCATGAATCCTGATTGTCGGCTATTGAAATGATCTTTTCAATAAGATTTGTAAGGTTGCGTCTTTCATGATGATTCTGAAATCCTTCTATTTTCACTCCCTTTAACCACTCTGGGACATCTTTGTTAAATATTTCATCTAATGATTTAGAGAAAAATTCACTAAGCGTACTTGGAACATCCCCACTTTTAACATCCTCTTCATAACGCCTTGCATGTTCTTTATATAACTTCTCATCCAACTTCCCTATATCATGTAAAAACCCCATAAGTTCAACGGAAAGTATATAGTCTCTAAACTTGCTAAGAGTTTGGATTTTGCTCATTTACCATCCTCCTATATTCATTCTCAACCATTCTCTTGAACTCTTCAAATGACGCATTGCTCTTCGCCTGACCGTTAACCCTCACTTTAATCAATTTTTCTTCAACAACACCATATCCACTCGTCTTCTTAGCAGAAAATCCATATTCAAGCATCATTTTTGGAATTGCTTCTTTTAAAATGTCTAAATCTTCCTTAATCTCATTAAGTGCCATTTTTCTATCTTCTTCCCTTTCAGAAGAGAGTTTTTCTATTAGATCAAACGGCAGATAGATCAATTTAAATTCTCCTTTAGCACCCTCAGAGGCTATTTCGAATAATATCGGCCCCCTCACAGGCGTCTTCTTTACTCTGTCTAGAGGAGTAATCACATCCAAGCTTATTCTGTCCAGGACCGTAGAGTAGAAAAATAACCTCCCCTGTTTACTTTCTTTGCCCTCTTTTTCGTTTCCAAACAATCTAACTTCAAATTCTGGCGCTGCTATATCTTTTATAACACGTCTCAATGCACCTTTCCAAGTAGTTGAGCGGATATACGGAATTTTGAAAACTTTTTCCTTAACTATCGGGTTATCTATAATGTAGAAGTCCTCATCGTCCCTACTTAGATAGGGCTTCCTCAACTTAAAACTAATCCTTATAAATAGATAAGGAATAGTCAGATTGCATAAATCACCCAAGTCACTTTCTATTAATCCTTTAAGAAGGCTTTTCTCCGATGTAATTTTTCTTGGGTACTCCCTGATGATCCACTGTTTATATTTGTTCTCTCTTGCCCATTCTTTATTTTCTCTAGTAGTTAGATGTAAGGATGCCAGCTTTACTTTCTGGTAGGCATCACCAACCACCCTTTCAAGTTTACGGAAATCAGCCCCTCTCCTTCGATTATCCCAAAATTCAGCATAAATGTCATACTTCATTTTAAACCCTCTAAAATCTCTTCACCCGTTTTGAAATTTAGAGGAGAACGTAACAATTCTTCCAATCTTTCCCTAATTTCTGCAATCTCATCTTCCCCCCTAACATATCCAAAAACTTTGTTTGCAGCTTCAAATGAGAAAATCTTTTTAGTTACACCCCTCTCCCCTCCCAACCACTTGTTAAATTCTTTTTTAGGATCATCAAGGTACTTCTGAGGGTTATTGAGATCTCTTCTCACAATCCTGTTCATCCCTTCTCTATCCAGATGTTGACCTTCTACTATCCAGTAAAATCTAAAGTTAAACCACTCTTTACTATTGTCCCTCCCTAATTTCCTTTTATTTTCCTCAAGCCAACCTCTCACTCTACCCACATTTACAAAAGTATCCCACCTTTCAATTCCCCCATAATCTTCTACTTCTATCAATCCATAATCAGTCCCCCACCTACCATCAGGCTTCCACGTTGTCCTACCTCCAATAGCCCCATAATTTTCAATAATCCACAAAGTCTTTTTAAATAGCCACTTTTGCTCGGGACTTAAATCTGAGATGAAGTGGAAGCTCCACCACATAGTTCTATTCGGTTTCAATCCCGATCGAGGACCTCTTCCCACATCCACATCATTACCCTTTATTCCACCTATCTCCAGTCTAAACCTCCTACTCCAACCCGTACATCCAAATAACTGGCATGCTGGACAAATTTGCTCATCTAAAGCTTCTTGAATAGATCTTCCCTCCTTAATAGCCCTTTGAAACCTCCCTTGATCCAACTCACATTTCCCTTTAGAAGTTGGATCACAAGCATAACCACCCAACCCCCTAACCAAAGCCTCATACCACCATCTAAGGGAACCAATAACTCCAGTTTCCTTAATTCCACTACACTTCCCATCAACATCTCCTGTCCAAATCAACGTCAATGCTTTAATCTTAACCCTCATGCTACCACTTTCTCTTAAACACTTAATCCAAAACTGAATAATCCCCTACAATCCTCTTATATCTAACCCCCATCAGATCTCCAACATCCTAACAACTCCTTCAAGTAAAACCATCAGCACTTCAGAATAACAAACCCCCACACAACCCCCTCCAGCTATCCCACTCAACATAAATAGTACATCTAAATTTCCCTTAAACGAATTCAATACCAATTCCCGCTCCTCCCAACCATCATCACCTACGAAAATGACCCATGCTTGGAGAACCCCTTCTTGCCTAAAAACAAGCCTATGCATCTTTACCCCAAACAACTGACTCGCTTTCAATCCCCATGCCTGAGGCCTCTTTTTGCTAGCTGGTTGCATTAGCAGGTATGCTAGTTGGCTACTCGAACTTTCAATCCCCATGTCTGGGGACTCTTTTTGCAAGAGTGGGGTTGTCTCGGCTGTTGGTTTCAGGTTTATCCGCTTTCAATCCCCATGTCTGGGGACTCTTTTTGCAAGCAGGTCATGTTTGGGCGTAAGGCTAGTGTGGTTAACTTGGCTTTCAATCCCCATGTCTGGGGACTCTTTTTGCAAGCTACACAGAATTCCCAGACTTCTACGCCGTCTATACCGACTTTCAATCCCCATGTCTGGGGACTCTTTTTGCAAGTCGGGGTTGCCTGTGGCTGGTTATGGAGGGGTTTATTATCTTTCAATCCCCATGTCTGGGGACTCTTTTTGCAAGTACATCCCGAAGGGGAGGATAGTGCACGCGGTGGGTAACACTTTCAATCCCCATGTCTGGGGACTCTTTTTGCAAGGTGTGAGGTCTTCGTCTAAGCCATACATTTCCCTAATACTTTCAATCCCCATGTCTGGGGACTCTTTTTGCAAGGAAAGTTTAGCACCCAATGAAGTAGAGGAGAGACCAGAACTTTCAATCCCCATGTCTGGGGACTCTTTTTGCAAGTTGTGTTTTGGCTGTTTTTTTGTTTTACAGGTGTAGGTCTTTCAATCCCCATGTCTGGGGACTCTTTTTGCAAGCAAACTCAAGGTCAACTAGGGGAAACACCAATTACGCCCTTTCAATCCCCATGTCTGGGGACTCTTTTTGCAAGCAAGAGCAGGGAGGAGGCGTCCGCCTTCAAGACTGCTGCTTTCAATCCCCATTGCTGGGGACTCTTTTTGCAAGTTGGGGAAAAAAC
>CBEVQP010000071.1:0-6272 GCA_965552035.1 uncultured Thermoplasmata archaeon
ACCACTACCATTTACACCTTGAAATATGTTTATTCCATCTGAAAATTCAATCGTAGTATTCTTATGGATTTTGAAGTTTTCTAATGATATTTTTCTTAAAATGAGTTTCATGGAGATCACCCAAGATCAAAGAGCGTTTTCATACCTTTTTTCTTAGGCTTTTCTTTGACCTCTTTTTTGACTTCGGAAACCTCTTCCTTAAGGATACCCTCTTCGACCTCTACAGCCTCCTTCTTTTCCTCTTTTTCAATATCTTCTAGTAGCTCTATATTCACTACGTGCTTTGCAAAGGCCTTCAGGGCTTTAGTGCTATCGGAATGATCCCCATATATAATAGACAGGGCATCTTTTACAGCTTCGATGATAATTTTGGAGTCCTTTTGGAGATCTACATCTTTTTTAGAGCCTATTAACTCAATAAACCTTAAATAAAGTGGATAAGACTCTCCAAAAGCGTTTTTTAATATTTCTTTAAGGTCGCTTGAAGAGTAATACTCCATAGTCTCTTCTATATCTGGGATTTCCTCTTCGGATCTTAGTGGTTTAAAGTTGATGTTTGCACGTATTTCATATCTTTGTTCTATGGTGTCTGTAATACTCACGAGATCTACGTTAGATAGACCCCCATAGTCTGCAAGCTCAACATCCACAATGACACCCTCTTTTGGGTGCATAACTTCGTACCCCTCCTCAAGATCGGCCTCCTTAGCCATGTTGAGTGATCTTTGAATTGCCGAGTTAATTTTTACCATTAAACTCTGTATGTCGCTACTTTCTTGTAAAATAGAGATCCTTATGCTTCTGAACCCCTTTAATTTAATTCTTTTGTATTTGTTTTGATCAAGATCG
Organism: uncultured Thermoplasmata archaeon; assembly: GCA_965552035.1. Lineage (GTDB taxonomy): Archaea > Thermoplasmatota > B47-G6 > B47-G6 > B47-G6 > B47-G6. The sequence goes on from CBEVQP010000071.1 coordinate 850, forward strand.
TAAAGTATCATCCCTTTATTCGTGTGCTTCGTTTTCATAAGCTTTCCTTTTTCATATTTGTAGTCAAATTCATCTGCCTTCAGAGGTGTGATGATGCCTGGGTATATAATGTGGGCGTGCTCCTTAAATGACTCTAAAAACTCGTGTATATGTCCTAGAGCATAGTAATCAAACCCGTCTGGTAAGTATGCTATGCTGAGTGCTTCGTTTTTGTAGTAGAACATTTCTTCTTTTGGAACGATTCCATCAAATGTTTGATGGGCAATAAAGACCTTCTTTTCAGCTTCTGTAGGGATTTTGACTATGTTCCTAAACAGTCCGAAGAGACGTTCTGATATTTCTGGACTAATAGATGCAACATTTTTGTGATCAATGCCCATGAAGGCAGTGTTCTCTATCACAACAAATTTTTCTAGGGCACCAGTAAATCCAGGAATTTCCGAGAACTTTACTTTCACGTTATCGTAAGGAGATCCTTGTGATCTTAAAAGCTCTTTATAACTATCGAAATCTGGAGTATGGAGTATCCCCACATGTAGCAGATATCCGAGGCTTTCCAAATAGCGAATAGGACTCATCAGAATTTTTCCTTTGGGGGTTTCTATTTCTCTTGACTTATCGTGGTTTCCCTCAATTGCTATGACTGGAATATTGTGCTCCCTCAGAATCTTCAGGGCGGCAGTAACATATGTTAAGTCTGCAAGCGAGACAACATCTTTTACAACGTGAAACAAATCTCCCGCAATAATAACTACATCTGGCTTATATTGAACTATTTTCTTCGCTATTTTTATGAGACTCTCTCTACTCACTTTTTGAATGAGATTTCCAACCTTTTTTTGCTCCAAGTTATGGGCACCAACGTGTAGATCTGCGATATGTAAAATCTTCATTAGATCACCATCCAATCACATAGGAAGCTCATTAATGTCAATAGGACTTCTCAAAGAAGCTCCAATTTTTTTCCATTCTTTTGTGAAGTTTATGTCTAGACCTCCATATCTTGCGTTTTCGTAAAGTTTCTTAAAGTCAAAGACCTTTACTGTCACAGGAATTCTAGCAGGAACAGCGTATCCGATAATTAGGGCCTCACCAACGTCAAGAGTGGTTAAAGCATCAGCGAGCCTTTCTGTTATCATTTCACTGGAGTTCTTTACAGTTCTGCGATCTCTTTCTTCTATTAGTTTGAGTATTATAAACGTGTTACATTGGCTTAACACGTCAGTTTCGAGTCTTTTCGGTCGTTGGCTAACAATTCCCAATGAAATTCCAAACTTACGTCCTTCTCTGGCAATTCTTGAGAGCCAATATGCGCTTTCTTGAGCCTTTTCTGGATCAAGAAAGACATGAGCCTCCTCAATGATTAAAACCAATGGATATTGAAATGCCGGCGTTAGTATGTCAGGAGGAGTGCGACCTCCTCTCGCAATTTTGCTGCGTACTTTTAGTACGGTGCGAGCAAGGCTTGATACTATGATTATTGCTTCATCATCAGTGAGTGATGACAGATCTATTATATTGAGTGATCCTGCGCGTAGACTTCTTATAACATCTGTCTTATTTTCATCGTAGAGTATTCTTCTTAACAAATCTTCTTTTAGCTTTAAGTTTCTAAGAACTCTGAATGCCCCATTCCTTACGTTTTGGTTTGAGTCAATAATACCCTCACTTAAATCCTCTAGGTATTTCTTGAGAGCCTCTATAAAGTTTTTACCACGTCTAATTTCATTATTATATTGACTCTCACGGTCTACTTCGTCGTAGGCCCTTTTAAGAGCGTCTATCATGTTAACATTCTTGGAACCTATACCTAACAACTTTTGGAGATCCTCAAAGCGCAGATCCTCTACTCTTAGGGCTGGATTTTTGATTACATTAACATCGAAAGGAAGACTATTTCGAACGTCATCATCACCTAGCGTGGTGTATTCTCCGTGATAGTCAAATACTATTACAGTCCCATTAAACTCCTCTACAAGTTTTGATGCTAGGACTAAGACGGTGTTAGTTTTACCAGCTCCAGTAACTGCCAAAATTGCGAAGTGTCTTGAAAGAAGTTTGTTGACATCGAGATATACTTTTACAGAACCACGATCAGTGTTGTAGTCATAGAAATTTAGTAGATATCCTATTGATATTCTGTCTTCGGAGCTCTCCAGACCCTCCTCAAAAATAATTTTTAATAATTTTTCACTAGGCAAGTATACCTCGCTGAGGGGAACTATAGGATATCTGATAGCCCTTATGGATACAGAATACTTAGAACCCTCATGGATTTCAAGCTGAATCTTTCCTAACACTTGAACTTCTGCTATTACCATTTCGGAGATATCTTTTAGCTCTGTACTGTTTATTATTGTTTGAAGCTCCTCTTTAGTGATTCCTTGATTTTCATAGATGCTCAAAAGTTTGTTTGCTCCTATTAGAGATTCTACTACGCCAAAAATGAGGTTACCATAAGCATCTCTTGTTAGGACATACTCGCCAAACATTATTTTGTTCCTATAGTCAGGGTTTACTACGAAGTCAAATCTCTCCAATGTGGCTCCGTTGATAATTATTCCTATAGGCTCTCCAATGAATTCGTTAAATATTTGGCTCTGATCTGAATTCATAATAATCACGCCATTAAAAGAGCTTTCATAATTATATTTTTAGAGACGCCTTCCTAATAAATCATCGACTTTTTATTTCCTGCCGCCGTCTCTTTTCACATGGTTATATCTTTTATAACTTTTATGAGCCCTCTCGACAAACGAACTTCTCCTTGGAGAGGTGTTACTTAAATATTTTAGATTAGTGTGTAATATTACGTGACATTTATCTTCAATACGCCCACCATTAACTCTCAAACATTTTTGAAAACTTCCCATATTATTTTAGTAAGGTTCTTAACTATTAACTTTGGAGGATAGTGTTATGGGAATTGGCGAAGTTATGGACCTCATAATTGAAGCTGCGAAAATAATAGCAAATTCTAAGATAGTAATCAGCTTTACTGGGGCTGGAATTTCAGCAGAGAGCGGCATACCAACATTTAGAGGGTCTGGTGGTTTGTGGGAGAATTATAGGATTGAGGATGTAGCTACACCAGAAGGGTTCAAAAAGAATCCAAAACTTGTATGGGAGTTTTACTTAGAGAGAAGGAAGAAAATAGCGAAGGCAAAGCCCAATCTTGGTCATATAGCACTAGCAGAGCTCGAAGCAATTTTTGAGAAAGTAGGAAAAGGAAGAAGGTTTTATGTAATTACTCAGAACATAGACAATCTTCATCAAGAAGCAGGGAGTAAAAATGTGATAGAACTTCATGGGAATATATGGTTCACAAGATGTTCTAATCCATCTTGTGAAAAGTCTAAGCCATTTTTAGATAAAAAAGTAGAGTATGATGAATTACCGCCAAAATGTGATATATGTGGCTCATATTTAAGACCCCATGTTGTATGGTTTGGTGAACCCTTGCCTCAGGACGCATTGAATGATGCATTTGATCTTGCCTCAGTAGCGGATGCTGTGATTGTCGTTGGAACGTCTGGGGTAGTGTTCCCTGCAGCATATGTGCCCCATATAGTCAAGGAGAGCGGAGGCAAAGTTATAGAGATAAACGTTGAACCCAGCGCTATTACAAACATATCTGATGTGTTTATCATGGAAAAAGCCGGAATAACGCTTCTAGAAATAGTAAAGAAGGTGAAAGAATTTTTAGACATTGTTTAATTTTTATGTCTTAATAGATCTCCTATTATCTTTATAGCACACAGCTCCCCACACATGCTACATGCTTCTGTCTTTGAAGGTCTACGCTCCCTAATTTCTTTAAATTTTTCCTTATCAAATGCGAGTTCGTATTGTTTTGTCCAGTTAAGTACTCCTCTTGCGACGCTCATTTCGTAGTCTAACATATAGTCCTCTTGAAATCTTGTCAAGTTTACAGCATGTGCAGCAATTTTAGCAGCGATAACACCCTCCTTTACATGCTCAATTGTTGGGAGACCTAGATGTTCTGCAGGAGTGACGTAGCAGAGAAAATCAGCACCGTTTAAGGCGGCAATAGCACCACCTATGGCTCCTGCAATGTGATCATATCCGGGAAAGATGTCTGTAACAAGAGGTCCAAGGACGTAGAAAGGAGCGTTTTTTGTTGCAACTTTCGCAATTTTAATTTGCATAGGGATTTGATCTATTGGAACATGACCAGGTCCTTCAACCATTGTTTGGACACCATATTCTCTTGCACGCTCCACGAGCTTTCCTAATGTAAAGAGCTCTAACATTTGGAGTGTATCACTAGCATCTGGGAGACCACCAGGTCTAAGTCCATCACCTAAACTGAGCACGACATCATATTCTTTTGCGAGCTCTAGCAGATAATCATAATTTTCGTAGAAAGGATTTTCTTTTTCCCAATGTAAAATCCACGCTGCTAAAAAAGTACCACCACGTGAGACCATTCCAACAACTCTTTTAGTCTTCTTCATCTTTTCTACAACTTCTTTTGTTACACCTACATGTATTGTTACGAAGTCAACACCATCCTTGAAATGTTTCTCAAGGATGTTCCACATGTCGTCCTCGGACATTTCAATAATTGCCTTTCCTTTCCTTAGAGCTTCTTCTGCAGCTTGGTAAATAGGGACAGTACCTATAGGAACGTTCACGGATTTCATAATTTTCCTTCTTATTTGGTCTAAATCTCCTCCCGTGGAAAGATCCATGAGCGTATCGGCGCCATATTTTATTGCAATTTTTGCTTTTTCTAATTCTTCGCTAATGTTTACAATGTCTCTAGAGGTTCCTATATTTGCATTTACCTTTACCCTTACGCCAGCCCCTACTGCGATAGGAGTTACCCAATCATGATTTTCGTTTTTAAATATCACCGTATATCCCTTTGCCACGAGTCTTTTTAACTTTTCAGCATCTATTTTCTCCCTTTTTGCAATTTGTAAAACCTCTTCTGAAGTTATCCCACGTCTTGCTATGTCAATTTGACTCAATTATATCACCTATGAGTGAAGATTTTTCTAAGAACCCTTTTTTCGAAGAGAATATAATATTAGCTGAGTAATTAATAATTGCCGAAATTATGTTTTCAAAGCATATTCTTAAAGGGGTGTTAGTATTGATTTATGAGGTTAAGGAAGTACATATGTTTAGAGTTCCAGAGGGAAAAGAGCTTTTGAGCTACTTAGGTAAGTATGTTTTAGGAAGAGGTATTAGATCTGGAATCATATTTGCAATAGGGAGCGTAAAAAATCCTATAGTCGGATATTTTAACGAGGAGAAAGAAGGATATGAAGAAATTTCCTTTAAAGGAACGTATGAGTTATTATCTGCACTAGGGAATATTAGCTTAAAAGATGAAAAACATGAGGGGGGGTGAGGAGGTCTTCCCCCACAAGTACGCCATCCAGATAACCACT
>CBEVQP010000072.1:0-6223 GCA_965552035.1 uncultured Thermoplasmata archaeon
TTCACAAAGCTCTTTGTGACGTATGCTCTAGAAGGTACTCTGGATATTATGAGGCTATAATTCAATTGAGAGGTCCTGACTCTCCAGTAATTGAGGCCTTAGAAGAAATAAGAAGAGAGTTTGAAAATAACATTAAGGAGTTCATTCTTAAAGAAGAGAGGGTAAAAGGTGGGATCAACGTATATGTATCTTCGTATAAACTAGCCAGAAAAATTGTAAGGAAACTTCACGATGAATACGGCGGAGAAATTAAAGAAACTGCAACTTTACACACAAGAAAAGAGGGCAAAGACGTTTATAGATTCACATACCTATACCGTGTTCCAGAATATTATAGAGGATCTGTTTTAATGGATTCCTCAGGAAGAGTTTTTGTTGTTAAGAAAATTTTTGGCAAATCTATAGATCTAATCGATTTAGTTTATGGAAAAGAAAGGAAAGAATACGTTGAAGAAATTAAAAAGAAGTACAAAATAATTCACGCGAAACCTTATGAGGCTCAGATATTATATTTTATTTCTGAAAATGAGGTCTCTATTTTAGATCCGCAAACATATGCAGAACATATTGTAAGGCTTCTGTCTCCTATAGACAGAGCTCAAACTAAGCTTAAAGTTGTTAAAATTGAAAATAACGTGTATCATTATCCATTTCCATAAAGTATATAATCGCAATAAGCTTAGAATTTTGTTTGAAATGTCGCTCGAAGATTTAGACAATGCAATTAAAGCTCTTGCATCCGGAAGATTAGAAGACTTAATAAAGGATCATAAACATGGTACAAAAAGCCTTTTTAAGGCTGTCTACGACGCCATATACGGAAAAAATGAAGAGGCTAGCGAATACTATGAAAGTATTATGAGTCTGCACCCAACTCCTGCAGCTTCTATTGCATTTTACTTATCCGAGCTAATAAGGAATGGAAAAATGCAGGAGTTTCTCCATATAGCTCTAATGAAGATTCTTCCTGACGCAATTTGGTGTTTAGAGAATGAAGATGAAGAAATCGATGAAGAATTAATTTCGGAAATTCTCTATAACGTAGTTTCTGTTTACAATATTTCAAAACAGTTGAATTCAAAAGAATTACTGAAGATCTTTAGAGTGCTTCTTGACGCATTTGTCTTTGAATTTGGAGCCTTGGCATATCATGCATACTAGAGGTGGTTCGCTTGCGAATTTTGGGCGTTGCAGACATTCACAATAGCCAACTAAAAGTAAAAGCTATAAATCGGATAATTTCAGAATACTCTCCTGATATAGTAATCGTTGCTGGCGATATAACTACTTTCGGTCCTTCAGAGGCTGTAAAAACTATTTTAGATTCTATAGAGGCCAAAACATTACTCGCTATCCCCGGAAATGCGGATCCAATCGATAGCATAAAATATATAGAAGAAAGTCACGCAATCAACATTCATTTGAATCCCATCAAAATAGCTGGTTTTGAATTCGTAGGTTTTGGAGGGTCTCCAGAAACTCCTTTCGGAACCCCTTTTGAACTTTCAGAGGATGAAATTAAAAAGATGTTGTCAGAGATTCTAATAACGGAAAATACTATTCTTGTTACTCATGCGCCACCCTATGGCATCTTAGATAAGACTGCTGCTGGATTTCACGCTGGAAGTAAAGCAATCAGAGAAATTATAGATGCCTCTCCACCATATATCCACATTTTTGGACATATTCATGAAGCCCTAGGATTTGAAAGAATTGGCAAAACAACTTTTGTAAACGTATCAATAGGACGATTCAGAAAGTTCTTTCTGATAGAAATTGAAAGCAAAGAAGGTACCGCAAATATTGTAAAAATAGAGGAAAAAAGAGTTTAGATTAATCCTTTCTCTTTCAAGAATTTTGTTATTATGTCTTCCAACGTGGGGGTTCCTATTTCCTGTAGTTCGTAGTAGACGCGAACTACTGGTTTGTTCACGTTAATGAGTCTAGTTATGTCCACAGGTGTTGCTGAAACTACTACGTCAGCTGGTGTGTTGTTTACTGTTTCTTCAAGATCCTTTATCTGATCTCCATAGTAACCCATGGCAGGAAGGACGTTTCTGAGGTGTGGATAGTGCTCAAAAGTCTCCTTTATTGATCTTACTGCATAAGGTCTTGGATCTACAATCTCAGCTGCGCCATATTTCCTTGCGGCAACATATCCGGCTCCGTAAGGCATCTCCCCATGCGTTACTGTAGGACCATCTTCTATCACTAGTACCCTCTTGCCACGGATGATGTCTCCATTCTCAACAAATATTGGTGACGCCGCATCTACAATTATAGCCTTTGGATTTGCTCGTATAATGTTCTCACGCACTTTTTCAATGTTTTCTGGGTGTGCAGTTTCCTCTTTATTAATTACAACAACATCGGCCATTCTCAGATTTGTAGACCCCGGATAGTAGGAAACTTCATGTCCTGCTCTGTGAGGATCTGTAACTACTATGTGAAGGTCTGGCTTGAAGAACGGAAAGTCATTGTTGCCTCCATCCCAAACAATGATGTCTGCCTCCTTTTCAGCTTGTCTGAGGATTGCCTCGTAGTCAACTCCTGCATAAACAACTACGCCACGTCTAATATGGGGCTCATATTCTTCTCTTTCTTCTATTGTACAATTGTGTTTATCAAGATCCTCAAAAGTTTCAAATCTCTGTACACGCTGCTTTACAAGATCTCCGTAGGGCATGGGATGTCTTACAACAACAACCTTAAGTCCATACTTACGAAGTATGTCTACAACTCTTCTTGTAGTTTGACTCTTTCCACATCCCGTTCTCACAGCACAGATAGAGACAACTGGTTTAGAAGACTTTAACATAGTAGATTTAGGTCCCATTAACTTAAAGTCTGCTCCAGCTGCAAGAGCTCGAGATGCTCTATCCATAACGTAATCGTAGGATAGGTCACTATAAGCAAGAATAACTTCATCAACGTCAAATTTCTTGATTATTTCTTCCAATTGATCTTCTGGATATATTGGAATGCCCTCCGGATACAATTCCCCTGCCAGTTCCGGTGGATATCTGCGTCCTTCAATGTTTGGAATCTGGGTGGCAGTAAAAGCCACTACCTCGTAATTAGGGTTGTTTCTAAAGTAGACGTTGAAATTGTGAAAGTCTCTTCCAGCTGCCCCCATAATTATTACGCGTTTTCTTTTACCGTCTCCCAAAGCTTGACACCTCCTACATCCATTTACAACCTTCTAAGATGTTTTCCAGTGCATAATCTTTGGATGTGGTAACTAATGCTTACTGCCCCTTTTGGGAAGAGGTAAATGCCGATGTCTAAATACTAAGTGTGTACAACTGGACGGGGCTATATTTGTTTTACTTTATAATGATCATGCTTTCTTTATTTGATTAAAAAAGAGCTCAGAAGATTTGGAGATGCTAAAAAACTTCTAATCGCAATTTTTTAAATATAATCGAGTGTGTGTACGAAAGGAAAAATATAGACATTTTCTCGGATTTATTCGCACATATAAGATGAATTCTTTACCTTTTAAGCTAAAGAATTGCTGTAATATTCTAACTTTAAAGTTATATCCTTTTATTTAATCTTAATGTGTTTAAACTTGCTCTCCGTTGTTAACTTCTTGTAGTAAATGCATCTTAGAAAACAATAATAATAGTTCCTACATCTAATTTTAGTAGAAAGGAAGTAACAATATGTTGTGATAGTAAACAATATAAGCCACTTCATTTAAAAACTATACAAAGCATGTTAATGTTCAAAAATTAAATTAAGGACTCTCTAGGAGGTAAAAAGAATGGCAGAATATATAACTTCCCTTCGTGAACAAATTTCTGCTCCCCAACCTCACGAGGAAATAGTAGAGGAGACACCTCAACAGATAATAGTAGAAGACGATAAAGAAATTGAAAAGTTTGTAGCAAGAACAAAGATTCTTGTTATAGGTGTAGGTGGTTGTGGCTGTAATACTGTAACTAGACTATACGAAGAAATTAAGGGAATTAGCGTTTATGGGGGGTCCCACGAAGGCGGTAAGGAGGGGACGTATAGAGAGTCTTCTGATATAGGAGACTTTGTGTATTTCATTGCTATAAATACTGATGCTCAACATCTTTTGAGTAAAACAAAGGCCGATAGAAAAATCTTAATTGGAAAGCAGACTACACGGGGTCTAGGTGCTGGTGGAGATCCCAAGATTGGTGAGGCCGCCGCTAACGAAAGCAGGGAAGAAGTTAAAACTAAGATTCTAAACACTGTAGGAGGAATTAACGGTGACGGGGCAAGCAAAGTAATCACTTTCCTTACTTTAGGTCTTGGTGGCGGTACTGGAACTGGAGCTTCCCCCGTAATTGCAGACATCCTAAGAGAGAGTCTTGCAAGTCCCGTAATTGCAGTAGTTACAATGCCATTTTCATGGGAGGGTAGAGTAAGAATAGAAAATGCAAATGCTGGCCTTAAGAGGCTCAGAGAGAAAGTTGATACGATGATTGTGATAAAGAATGACGCATTAATCTCTGACGAAGAAATCAAAACTATGAGCATTAGGGAGGCCTTCAAGCTTGTAGACGATATCCTTGGAAAGGCTATAAAGGGCTTGGCAGAGCTTATACTTAGGCCTGGTGAAATCAACCTTGATGTGAACGACTTCCTTAAGGTCATGCGTGGTGCAAGAAAAGATGAGGAGAGCGTAGCAATAATAACTATAGGAGAAAGCAAGAGTAGGGGTGGCCAAGGAAACCGCGTAAGAGAAGCTCTAGAAAATGCTCTCAACAGTAAACTCCTGCATATTGATCTCTCTACTGCAAAAGCAATACTAGTAAACATTTCTGGTCCATCGGACATTAGTATGGAAGAAATTAACGAAGTCATGAGCGAAATATACAACAAAGTGGGCGGCGATGCTAATATTTACGTAGGTACCTCAATAGATGATAGTCTCGACGGAAGAGTTAGGATCATGATTGTTGCTTCCGGTGTTAAACAAGAAGATGTGCTAATAAAGACCAAAACACGCAGAGAATCTGGTATTTTTAAGGATCTATAAATAAAGGGTGAACGATATGGGCTTAGACAAGATAATAAATAGAGGCTACGAAATCCAAGAAAGGATTTCAAAATCGCTAAAATCTAATAGAAGATATTCGCAAGTATTGCACTTTGCCCAAAAACCTGAAGAAGACGAGTTTGCACAGCTTGCAAAAGTTTCCTTAACAGCTCTACTATTCGTAGGTTTTCTTGGATTTCTCATTTATATTGTGTTTTATTACTTAATGGGTCGCTAACTTTTATCTCTGCTCTCTTATTATTTTTGTAGCGTAATTTCTGAGATAGAAGCTATATCAAGTTTTCAGCATTTTTCTAGTATTGCTATTTCCTCTCAGTGAGGCAATAACAACTTTTATAATATCTCATCTATTCTAAACTTACAGCATCATCACGCTGTAGGTTAATGGTTATAATGATTGGTAAACGATCTCACTAAGGTGGATATAATGCCTGAGGATAACGTAGAATTTAAGCACATAGTAAGAATTGCAGGGACAGACCTCGATGGAAATAGACCAGTACCATACGCGCTATCACAAATTAAAGGTATAGGCATCATGACAGGATTCGCTATCGCGAGAAAACTAGGAATTGACCCAAAGAAAAAGATTGGCGAGTTACCAGATGAAACAATAGAAAAAATAGCTAAACTAATAGAGAGCTTTTCAGAAGAGCTTCCAACATGGCTAGTAAATAGAAGGAAGGACTACGCTACAGGAAAAGATCTTCACCTTGTAAGCAGTGACCTTGTTATGGCTATAAGAAAGGATGTAAACAGACTCAAAATGATCAGATGCTATCGGGGTATAAGACATGAGCTTGGACTCCCAGTAAGGGGACAAAGGAATAAGAGCCACCACAGAAGATTCAGAAGAAGGCTTGGAGCTGTTGGTGTTACTAAGGGTAGAAGATGAGGTGATACCTAAATGGGAGATCCTAAGAGATCAAGAAAAAAGTGGCAGTCTCCTCCTCATCCTTGGCAGAAAGATCGTTTGGAGAGAGAAGCCGTTCTCATGATCAGATATGCTCTTAAAAACAAAAAAGAATTATGGAAGATGGAAGCTATCAGAAGAAAGTATAGAAGAGTTGCTAGAGATCTTCTCGCAGCAATTGCTGCGGGTAGAGAAGATGATCCTCACATAAAGAGAACAATGGAAGCCATTCTTAACAAAGCCAAGCGATACAAGCTCATACCAGAAGATGG
>CBEVQP010000073.1:0-6001 GCA_965552035.1 uncultured Thermoplasmata archaeon
GAAAACGCGTATTTCTCCGTTGTCCATTTTTATTGGTATGTTTACTTCTAAAGCTCTCTCTGGCTGTATTAGGGCCTCAATAACATCCTCACGTAGGCCTAACTTCTCGGCTGCTTCACGTACCTGCCTAGAAGCTATTTCAAAAGGATTTAGTTGCTCACTCATGTTCCCCACCATTTGAAAAGCCCTCTTTGGGCAATTTTTATATTCTTTGGGGATGCTTATAAACCACGCGTTCTTATAGATGTCAAATTACATGCTCTTCGTAATCACTCAAACGCATTACGTGCAAATATTTTTCACAACATATTATGTTCTTAATACTGTTTTGATGTTGGGGATTGTATATGCTAAGTAAAAAAGATATAGAAATTATTATCGAAAGGATTCCTAGACATCCTAAACCAAAGGATTATCTGGAGCAGTACACTACGCCCGCAAAAATAGTAGCTGAAATAATTCACCTTGCAAAGCTTCTTGGTGACTTAGAGGATTCCATAGTAATTGATCTTGGATGCGGCACGGGAAGATTTGCCATTGCTGCCTCATTATATGGCAACTTATATGCCATAGGCATTGACATCGACAAAGAGGCTCTTATTATTGCACGACAACAGGCAAAAAAATTAGGTGCATTAGTTGATTTTATTCTTTCAGATATAAAAAATCTAAAGATGCAAGGAGATGTTGTCTTTCAGAATCCTCCATTTGGAATAAAGAAAAGACATGCTGATAGGATTTTTCTAGAAAAAGCTACAGAGATCTCAGAAATTATTTACACTATTCATGACATACACTCTAAGGATTTTGTCATAAAATTCTTGGAAAATAGGGGTTTTTCTATAACTCATACTATGGAAGAGCTTTTTGAGATGCCACCCCAATTTTACTATCATAAATCAAAAATCAAAAGAATTCGCGTCGTTATTTTTAGAGCAGAAAGAGTTTAACTTACTTCTATAGCTCTTCAAATCTCCAATTGTATGTCTTCTTTAAGCTTTCTATAAGCTCAGAAACTGTGATAACAGGTCGCTTAAATCTCTTATAGTCATCGTACACGAGCCTTGGACAGGCAAGAATAACGATTGCATCAACGTCTTTAATGTGATTAATTATCTCTGGATCTATGTTTTCCATATGTATGATAGAGAACTCTCGCCCATACTTCCTAAGAATATCCACTACAGTCTCCAACAGGACTGTTCTAAATTGGCCAATTTTCGTTGTTAAAACAATTGCAAATCTTTTTGCATCAGAAACTTTTGCCATTGTCAAAATTCTTGCCTTTATTATTCGCTCTCCCTCCTCTGAAACGTCTTTAACCTCTCCCGTAAATGGATTTACAGCAAAAACTGGTTTCTTTGTTGCCATATAAACTGCTATTGGATGAAAAACTCCGTCCCCATAATAAACATAGGCATCAACATAGTTTACTACGTTCCTCGCAGATGATACATTACAACCTAGGATTTGACCTTTTGCAACAACCCTTCCCGAAGGTTCCCCAATATAAATCTCAAACCCCTTTCTCCTAAGATATTCGGATACTTTTCCAAGAACCTCTAAAAACTGCGCAATTGTCACAAGACCAATTTTTTTATATCCTCGTTGCAAAAGAAGTTCGCTCAAAACATCTAATGCCTCTGAGTTGAAAATTTCATACTTTATAGGCAGATAATATGTTTTTATTGGAATGTAAATGTCACCTAAGCTTGTATGACCAACATGAATTATAGCATCACATTTAAGAAGTTCTGCCTTCCAATATGGGATGTCACAAGCGCCATAACACGGATCTACAGAAACTATAGCAGTTATTCCATGTTTTATTAACTTTGAGGATATTTTATGAGCATACTGGGATAAACCCTCTGGAACCTGAATAAAAACTTTCCTTAGGTTTTCTTTTTTACATATATTTAATATCTCCTCTACAAGCAACGACAACCCTCCAATACGTCTCCACTAAATTTGACGTCCTCCCGCACTAAGCTACTGAGGTTGCATCCTTCTGATAGCTTAAACCTCCCTGTAGGGAGTTTCGCGCTTTAGCGCAGGAGATTTTCTCGTTAGACCCGCCTGTCCCGTTCTGGGAGAGGGCGAGCTATATTCGACAAATAAGCATGCAAAGAGGAAATATTTAAATGTTTTCAATCCTCTCGATTCATCCTCACCTTGATAGGCGGGGCTTTTTCGGCGGTGGTTTGTAATAAACTTTTTAGTTTAGTATTTTCCATTTTTTATTGGTGAAATTTATGTCAAACCTTAAGGACCTCCTTGAAAAGGTATATAGTGCTAAATTATGGCCCGGAGATCCTGAGGATCCAGACGCTATTTCAAGATTTAAGAGATATCATGATGTTTTTAAGGAATTGTTGGAGAGAAGTTCAGAGCTGCACAGCTTAATAAATTCAAAAGAGTTGCTAAAAATTGTTGATTTATGTGCTGGGAGCGGATTAGCGGGCATAAGTTTCTCTAACGTAGTATCTAAGTTATTTAATAAGAAAATAACACTCAAGTTAATAGATTTAAGGGAAAACTCTCTAAAGAAGTACGTAGGATGGGAAAAAGAAGAAAATGTTTATGTCCAATATGAAGTAAAGAATGTTATTCGAGATTCTCTTGGCAGCAATTACGATATTGCACTATTATTTGGTCTTTCAACACCTCACTTTTCCCCGCTTGAGATGTTAAAACTCCTTGCAAATGTCTCCAAGGCGCTTTGTGATAACGGGATAGTAATCATTGAAGAAGTGGACAGAATTTATAACATATTTTACAAGATAGGATATAAAGATCTCTTAGTACAAAGCTCCACCTCTGATGTTGTCTTAAGTCTTCACTTAAATTACGATAAAAGAAGTGGTGTGTTTATAAGGAAGTTCCTCAGAATATATCCCACATACGAGCCTCTGGGCGACTTACCAGTTTTCATGTGGAGTACGGCATTAACAAGTTCTTATGCGTGGATGTTCTTTAAAAATGTTGAAATTGTCACTATAAGCAATGTTGATTATATCGTTGCCTCTAAACCTTGTAGAAGTATCGATATCGAGAGAATATTATCCAGCAGTCCGATATTTAAAGAGTGATTTGCTTTAAGCGCGACATTAATTTTTTGGCATCTTCGTACATGTATTTATTGTTAAACATCACGTAATATTCCTTCACATCAATAGTCTGGATTACTAATGTTATTTTCTTTATTTCATCTTCCGTATATTTGTGAGAATATACTATTTTTGTGCCTTCGTACTTTCCGTGTAGTCTAAAATAGAGAACTTCGCTTTCGCTAAGAGGTAGTCTTACCATAGGATCCACTACATCAATAAGGCCATAATTTTCACAGAGTCTTTTTATATTCTCCTCAGACCATCCTCTAAGCTCAATCCCTATTCTAATGTCCCCTCTTTCAATACTAGAGAAGAATTCATCAGTATTTTTAATGTTCTCTTCAGTATCCCTAAAACTCCTTGGAAGTTGTAATATTATTACACTTGATCTCAAGATCTTTGCAATTTCCTTCATTTTTTCCCAAAAGTCATAAACTTCCTTTGTAGGTCTTAAGTACCCTACCTTTCCAGCTAAGTCCTTGTAATCTTTTATGCCAGACTTTCTCCACGTGGGGGAGTTTATATCATGCGTTATTCCTTGGAATGCCTTTAACGTGAACTCAAAATCTTTAGGCGCCTCCTTGCGCCATTTTTCAACAGTACTTTCCCTAGGTAACTTATAAAACGTAGATTGGATCTCGACAACTTTAAATTCGTTATAATATTTTTTCATAGAAACTGGAAAGCCGCAACACCCCACTTTTACAACCTTCATATATTCCCACCCTGAGTCTCCTTTCTTTTATTAAAGAGTTCCCTTAAAATTGGTATCTTAAAGATTTTTTCGGCATCAAGAAGGTCCCAATATAAACCTTCTGGCCGCGGTTTTTTCCCTTCGATTTTTATTTCTTTTTTAGGCGTAAATATCCAATCCACAAAAAGATCGTGTTTCTCTACAGGCCATTCGATATCTAAAACTTGAATGTCATGAACTGTTGTTACTATTGGTGTTTTATCATCTATTTTTTTATATTCTTTTAAAATAGCATACTCTAACTCTGCGTATCCTCCTCCTTTGCCTATCCTAGCACCTTTTTTGTTTACAGCTACACTTCCCGTAACTATCAAATCAATTTGAGGGATTTCTTCAATTTTTATTAGTTTCCCATATCTAAAAGCTCCAGAAATGGTTGATGCTTCTCTTATAGCGTGTTTAGGAATAAATCTTGGGTCTAAAAGAAGAAAGCCCTCTCTTATTCTTGGGGTCGGCATTATTAAAAGTTTGCCCTCTCTAAGAGCTTTCTCTCTAACCACACGCTGAGGCGCATCTGGATTTACCTTAATAACCCTTGAATGATTCCAGAAATCCTTTGAAAATAGTCTATTAGCAGCTTTTTCTGCTCCAACAAAGTTTGGAATTCTACCATAAACTGGTCTTGGAAAGGCTGCCACGTTCTTTTTTTCCATTTCACTCCAAACCTTTTTTCTTATCTGTGATTTTACTTCCTTTGAGCTTGTTGTCATCTGAATCACATTTTATTTCAACTCTATGATTTCAAAAACGTTATGAAGAAGATCTACTATAAGGAGTCTATTCATCAATAGTTCGCCAATCCCCAATAAAATTTTTAGTGTTTCAGCAGCTTCAATAATCCCTATCACTCCTGGAGCTGTTCCAATTACTGGAAACTTTGTTTTTGGCTTTTTATCCATATCAGGAAATATTTCCCTAAGTGAATATGTTTTTCCAGGAATTATGGTTGTTGCTTGACCATAGAAACCCTCAATGGCACCATGGACAAGAGGTATATCTTTCTCATGTGCATATTCGTCAAGAACATACCTTGTCTGAAAATTATCTAAACAATCTACTATTACGTCCACATCTCCTATAACTTCACTTACATTCTCTCGAGTGACGTTAGTTGCCTGTACTTCGAATTTAATTTCTGGATTTAGAGCTTCTAATTTATATCTTGCTGATTCTATCTTTTTTAATCCAATATCTTTTGTCCAGTGAAGAATTTGCCTGTTGAGATTGCTTAACTCTACATTATCCTTGTCAATTAATCTCAGCGTACCTACTCCCGCTGCCGCCAAATAGTACGCAACAGCACTTCCTAGACCTCCCAGACCCACGATAGCCACTTTAGAGTTCATAAGCTTTTCTTGACCACTTTCGCCAAACAACATTAGTTGACGTTCGTATCTTATCATCTCTTCTTTACTTAACATATAATACACCATGAACCTCGGAGGTTTATTTTAACCTAAATTTTGATTCTTCCTATACATGTTGATAATGATCAAAATAAAACCATATCAAAATAATAGTTGAATGTCTAATTTACTAATTGAATTACGTCCCTTATATTTACACTAGACTATAAATCATTCGCCAGCGGGGGAACATAAATGAGATTTAAAAAAGATTTAGGAAAAATTGCTTTTTTAACGTTTATTTTCCTAAGCTTAGTTTCACTTTTTGCTGATATGACATACGAAGGAGCTCGCTCAACATTAGGTCCATATCTCGAGGCATTAGAAGCTAGCGCAATCATTGCAGGCGTAATAAGCGTGGGGGAGTTAGTCTCATATGCCTCACGGGGTCTTGGAGGATACATTGCTGGAGTTTCCCGATCGAGCAGAGTATATTGGACTCTGGTATTTATAGGATATGGTATTAACATATTCGCAATACCCTTATTAGCCATAGTCGGAAACTGGGAGCTCGCTTTTCTCCTTATCCTTATTGAACGTCTTGGTAAAGGTCTTAGAGCCCCTGCAAGGGATGTTATACTTTCTGAAGTTACTAAAAATATAGGAAGAGGTAAAGCGTTTGGTTTTCATGAGCTTATGGATCAGCTCGGCGCATTTACGGGTCCAATCATAGTTTCATATGCTATTTACAAGAGTGGATACTCCGCTGCATTTGCAGTTTTAGCCAT
>CBEVQP010000074.1:0-5823 GCA_965552035.1 uncultured Thermoplasmata archaeon
CCATAAATCATTTTTCCTAAAAAATAATCCATATAATACTTTTCTTTTAATCCAAGCATCTTCCTTAGATAATCCCACGAATTTGACCACTCTATAAGTGTACCGTCCAAATCAAAGGCTATTATTCTGTTTTTATAAAAATCACTCATTTTTTGGCCCCTTTAATAATCTACGTGTTTCTTTAACTATTTCATTAATTAGTGCGTTCATGATTGCATGAACATCTCCTACAGCATTTATTCCTGCTGCAGCAGGATGTCCCCCTCCACCTCCGCCAAATTCAATAGCAATTTTCCTGCAAATCTTCGAGATATCTAAACCCAAGTTTACTAGCCAACCCCTTACACGAACGCTTACTCTTGCCTCATCACCTTTTTGAGCACCTACCACCGCAATGTCAGCAAGCGTTGATACCATCAAAGCAGCTGCATCGCCCTCAAACGCGTTAACATTAGATTTCACAATTATGATCTTTCCTAAGTCAACAAATGTCATTCTTTGAAATGCTTTTAAAAGGGCGATCCTCCTACTTCTGTCAAACTTTAATGACTGTTCTTCGAGGACTTCTATAATTTCCTTTAAACTTATCTCAGAAAATGACACCATCTCGCAAAAAGTTCGAATTGTATCTTTATTAGCATGTTTAAATCTCGAAGTATCTGTAATAATTCCTGCTGTTAAAGCCATAATTATTTTCTCATCGAGATCTACTCCCATCCTTTTTAAAATTTCGTAGATAATCTCAGATGTAGATGTTTTATCCATCCTTATGTAAAGCAAAGCTGATGAGAACATTGGGTTTTCTGTGTGATGATCAATCACCACTGTTCTCTCTGAAACCATATCAAAAGGAAATTCACCAAGTTGTTCTAGACTATTAGTGTCTAGAATAATAAAGTATCCATCCTCCCACATAGCTTTTTCTGGTAGTTTCTCAATCAGTTTTACATCATCTAGGATTTCCAAAAGCTTTTTAGATGCCCTGGAAATTTTTAATGGGGCGTAAATGTACTTTTCTTCGGACGAGACTTTATAGAGAGCATAAGCGGCTGCTATAGCATCAACATCCGCGTTGTGATGGACAACAAAAAACTTAGGGACTGAAGAAAGCAAAATTTCCCTAAGCCTTTTTATATCCTTCTCCTCAAGCATTCTTTTGAGCACCCATTAATGACTTAAGTTTATTTTCTAATGCACGTATTTTATCTATAACGCTCTGCTCTTGTTTTTTCACGGCATTGATGCGCACTTCTAAAAGCTCCTTTTCCTCTTTTAGTTCGTTTATGATTTCATCTCTGTTCTTCCTAACAAGGATTGCACCTATGCTCTTATAAACACTTTTTTCTTGAGATTTTTCGAGTTCTGATAGAGCATTTTTTATTTCGTTATATCTCGCTTCTAAACTTACTCGTTGTCCTTGAATAACTTGATATTGTTGCTTAAGCTGTTCTATTTGAACCAATATTTGTTGGATCTCTGGTGGTATTGATGTCACAAAAACACCTCCTTAACTATTTATTTCAACTTAAAGATATTAATGAGCTCTTCTGTTAATTTTATCCACCTAATATACGATAGTAAAGAAGCTCTGAGCGCATTAAAGTCTGTAGCTTCAAAATATAATATAAGTTCTGATGTTTTTTTATTGTATTGCATATAAACTCTGGATCTCTCAGGATTTGCAGGTTCTTCAAGGTAAATAGCATTATAAATAATTAAGGAGTGGGGATGTGTTATTGCAATTCGAGCTCTCCATTTATTTTGTCTCATATTTTGCATCATCACCTAAAAATGCACTAGAAGATCTAAGTTTTAGGAAAATGATGGACTCGCAATGCTTACAATATGCAATGGATTCTCGTGAGCCTGGTTCTTTGGGATATTTTCTATCTAAAGGTCTTCCACAAAATACACATACGTAATTCACTTCATCTTCCACTTAATCTCACCTCAAAATTATCTACTTGTTTTTGATTTCACTGTTTCTAGTGCAGTCTCGACTACATCAAGTAAAGGTGTTCTAGGTACATAAGTACCTCCAGCAAACTTGTACCCACACTTTCTGCATTCCCAAATTCCAGAGCTTACCCTCTTTACTCTGCGAGCTCCACAATTAGGACACTTATGCCATCGTCTCTGAATTATTTCAATGTCTCTTACCAGATTTCTTATCCTGAGACCATAACGGGGTCCAAACCTTGCAGCTGGACCTAGTTTCTTTGTCTTACGTGCCATTGTTACTACCTCCTAATGCTCTTGAGTATGAGATCACGAAGTTCTGAAGTTTTTATCTTAGCTTTCTTAATAATATTTTCTGTCTCATCAAAGTCTATAAATCCTGACCCACTTTTTTGAATCGAGCTTATAACTCCCTTCTCATTCATTCCTATTGTGATTCTCACGTTAGCCAGCTTCTCCTCAACCATATTTGGATCTACCATTAAATAATCTCCGATTTTTACAAAAGTAGCTGTTAATGGTAAGCATCTCAACCCCAACGGTTTGGGTTCCGAGGAGTATCCGAATTTATCTTCCGGAATTTTTGTGGTTAATAAAGCAGCCAAAGCACCAATCATAGACGCATCAATTAAGTTTCCATCATAATCTATAACATGTATATCAAGCCATACTTCCCATACAGTTTTTCCTTCTTCAATAACAAGATCCTCAAAAGGTATTGCGCCACTTTCTCTTAGTGTCCTATCAATTATTCTAGATAGTTCTATGGCCTTTTCGTCTGGTGGTCCGGGTTCAAATGTAGGGGATGCTGTGGGTACCAACTCTGCATTTGTAATAAGAATTCCTCTATCAGGTGTATCAGGAAACGGTGTACCTGTACTTATTTTTACTCCCACAAGTACTTGGGTGGCTCCTAGTATTACCTTTGCAGATCCTTCTGCTTTCTCCGCGAATCCAACTTCAACGGATATTGGCCTATAGCTATCAAAATCTCTCCCATCAATCCTCAAACCCTTTGATGCAAGTTCCATGATATAATTAGCCTGAAGATTTGGGAGTATCTCTTCAAATTCTGCCAATTATAACCCCTCCAAATCTATATATCTCTTTTTAAGCGCTTCTTTCTGCATTTCATATATCTTTTGACAGGCATTTTTTATCAAATTAAGTGCCGTCTTAACTTCTTCTTCTGTCATTTGACCATCCATCTGCCAATATACTACCTTGTTCTCTTTTGGTATCATCGCTACGGGCATGTCAGCCTCTCCATAATTATCCTCTTCCTTATTAAGATCTAGTGCTATATATCCCTCTATTTTTCCAGCTGCACATGCTGCAACAAGACCCCTCATAGGAACACCCGCATCAGCCAGTGCAAGACTGGCAGCGGTTATTCCGGCAGTTCTTGTACCAGCATCTGCCTGTAAAACCTCTATAAAGATGTCAATTGCGGTTCTTGGAAACTCTTCTATAAAAATTACTCCAGTAAACATTTCTGCAATAAGTTTGGAAATTTCTACACTTCTTCGAGTAGGTCCGGGCCTAACACGCTCCTCCGTTGAAAATGGTGCCATATTATATCTTGCTCTCACAACGGCCTTTGTAGGATCCTGCATATATCTTGGATGGAGCTCTCTAGGACCATATACTGCAACTAATATTTTATTCTTCCCCCATTCGATATATGCTGAGCCATCTGCTCTATTAAGTACTCCAACTCTCATTTTTATCGGTCTCAGCTCGTCTAATCTTCTTCCATCAATTCTCTTGAGGTCTTCATCAACAAGCTTGAGACCTGGTGGTTTTTCCATTCCCATTTTCTCACCTTCTTACTCATTCTGGATATTTGCTCTTGAGTTCTTCAAGCCTTCTTTCAATATACTCTGCTACCAGCTCTGTGAGGCCAATTACATGCGAATACCTAGATATTATATCTAAAGCTTCACCAATAACAATAGTTGCAATGGGGCTTGCCCTTACCCACACAACGCCGTTTTGACCAACAATAATTGTTGCTCCTGTCTTTTGTTTTATCATCGAAATCATTGATCCTTCTTTACCCAATATCCTCGCAACTTTCGATGCAGGATAAAAGAATATCGTCCCCGAGGTAAGTTTTCTAGCTTTAGGGTCTTTCATAGTGACGAAAACGCGTCTAGTTTCATCCACAGCTTGGATTCTTGCTATAACAGCATCTCCAACTGTTAAATATTTTCCTGTTTCCCCAAAACCTACTTCCCACATAGTTTCATTAGCATGAAGAATTCCTGGATATGGAGAGTTAAGTGATATTACCCAATAAACGGGCTGAATATCTTCAACTATTCCAATTACAATATCATCAACCTTAGGCACATACTTTGCGTTAAGTGGTATAACGTTTCTCGACGGCTGTGGGATTCCAATTACAGATGAATATGTTTTGGATCTCTCGAAATATGCGTAAAGCGTAGGCATCATTGGTCTGCCATCACCAACGAGGTCTCCTGGAAATACTAGAGCTCTAGTTTTTAGACCCCTATTATTAAAACTTACTGGAGCTCGGATGATCATGGCTTATCACTCGTGCCTTTCAAGTATTGCTGTCTGAACATTTCCCTTAGTTATTTGTGCTAACTTATGGAAGAACTCCGTAACTAATCCTGCCGGGACTTCTGCAGTAAATTCCCAAGAGCCGTCCGACAACCAGTTTTCTTTTAGGATTGTCGCATACTTCTGCACTACTGAATAACATTTACCGACAAATTCAGGTGGTATCCTGACCTCTATCTTTGCAATCTCTAGCCTTATTGGAATTATCTTCCTTATCTCATCAATAACATGTTTTACCTGCATCTCAGCAGGCTTAAAAGGATCTATTGATACTTTTGCTTCTTCCATAGCAGCTTCTAATCTCTGAGGCGGTATTGGTGTACCAGTTCTTGGATCAACCGCTTTTCTTGAAATTAATGCAATAATTTGTCTTCTCTTTTCTTCAATCATTTTCTTTCTTTGTTCAGATGTAAGTTGAACCTCGCCATGTTGGATTATTTGCAGAGCTACCTCATATATATCGTCTGTACCGAATACTTTTACTAACTCGCTTTCTGGTACTCTCTCTCCTTTTCTAGCATCTTTAAAGACTTCCTCAGTTGCAAGAATCTCTGCAATCTCTTCTTTTGTTACATTCTCGCCCTTATGAAGTTTCTCTCTAATCTTTCTAGCTCCTTCAGGATCTACAAAAATCTCAAAACGCTCGCCAGAATATTTAAGGCGAGCTATAACGGCCTTATCTAAACTAACTACCATACCATTCACCAAACAAATTTAAAATTCACTCACTCCCCAGTAATTGATTCAAGTATACCTCCTATTATTTGAGCACGTTCTTCTTCTGAGAGTTTACGTGCTTTTTCCCCTCTTTTCACTATTGCAACTTCGATATCCCGAGGATTCACTTTTCCATCATTCGCAACATATAATGCCTTAATACCTAGCCTAAGAGCGTCGTCCTCGGAAATTCCATCTGCATATTCGTTTTCTAGCACACTAAGAGCTGATGCTCTGCCTATTCCTAAAGCAGAGGCTTTGAACCCAATATAGTTCCCGCTTGGATCTGTTTCATACAAATGTACGCCGTTCTTGTCTACTCCTCCAATAAGCAATGCTACTCCAAAAGGTCTAGCTCCACCATACTGAGTAAAGGCTTGAATATAATCACAAACTTCTCTCACAAGTACATCCACATCTATAGGTTCTCCATATCTTAACCTATTTTGTTGCGCTAATAATCTTGCCCTTTCAACAAGTGCTCTCCCATCGGCTATCCAGCCTGAAACAACAGCCGCAACATGGTCATCTATAATAAAAACCTTTTCTACTGTG
>CBEVQP010000075.1:0-5796 GCA_965552035.1 uncultured Thermoplasmata archaeon
ACGTGATGGAAGAGATTAGTAATGAAGCTGAGAAGAACGTTACGGAATCTTATGAACAATTAACAAAAGTCCTAGAAATGATGGAGAAATCACTTTATGACATGAGAGATAACGCTACATTTCTTCAAGAAGCTTTATGGCAGATGTATTTGAGTGCTGAGAGCTTAAGACAAAATCTCGAAATCTTGCTAGGCGTGTATGGAGATACAGTTGCCGCACTAAATGAAGCATATAATGGAACATTAATGCTTGAAAACGCCATTATTGAGGCTTCTTTAGGACTAAACGACACTTTAACAGAAACTTTTACACAAGTGGAAGAACTAAAGAGTCTTATATCAAAGCTAAAATATGGCTTGTACTCTTTGGATGAAAATTATACTGCTACATTTTCAAGTTTGAAAGAATTGGAAAATCTAGAAAAGATGATTAACGAAAGCATATACCAGATGAATCTGGCTATATACACAGTCTCTGGCGTATATACTTCAACGATATTTGATGTGATTAGGGTACACTATTACCTTCTTTATGCTACTGATGCCTATACCAACGGTTTGGACTCTGATGACATCAATACCGTACTAACTCTTGTGAATTGTTCTGCTATAGCTCCCATACCCACTCCCGAGGAGGAATTTGTTTATTTAGTATATTCTTCTGTTATGAATGCTACACAAGGACATCCAGAGCTTGCTGATGACATTTTGCTTATAACTATTGGTGAATCAATAGCACAAGAGTTAATTTTACAATATCTCCCTCCCGAGTATCAGACATTTAGCGAATCTTTATTAGAAGAATTCCACGAGAGATTTTTGGAAGAATACTCGCTATGGTCTGAAAATGGTACAAAGACGCTTTTAGGAATATTAGTCTATATCCCAGGCGAGACCCCTCCAATCAGTGCTTGGCAAAGCCAAGTTCTATTGTTGACTGAGATTGACGGCATAAAAGAAAATACAATCGACGACTTAAGAGACTCATCTGTTTTGACATTTATTATAGCATCTCAAATCCCGGAAGAGTACTCTGAGTTAGCTCAATACATAGCTCAACAGATTATAAATGCCTCCATAGATCTTGGACTAAGTCCCACTCCCGAGGAGATAATGAACAAGACGATATCTCTCACATATGGCTTATTAGCCACCCTAAACATGCCTCAGTTAGACGAAGAATACTTGAGGCTACTTCTTACCGAGGGAGCATCACCACATATGGCCTATTTAGTCCTTAAGAATGCGTTAACTAATGAATCTTTAGTTATGCTTCTCGACATTGTTTATACGTTTGATCTAAATGCAAACTTGAGCCTAAGCGATCCAACAGTTATGTATCAAGCACTTTGGAGCGCAGTTCAGGGAGAAGTTCCAAGCGAAGTCCCTCTTGAGATTTTGAATCTTGTAATAAAATATGTCATAGGCGAGATAAATGAAGACGTCCTTGATAACTCTATAAGAGAGATTGTTATATCGCAATTTGAAGGCATATTAGAAGCACAACTAGCGACGTTTGGCATTCCTGAAAACGTCTCTCAGATGATAATTTCTGACATCCTGGAAAATTATACGGTGTACATTATAAATGAGAGTTTTGCTTTCTATAAAGCAGCATATTTTACAGCACTCATGAGCCCCCCAATAATGCCGCAGTCGACAATTATAGGCGCAATTACGAGAATTCATCAAGGAGAAACTGTATACAACGTTTCTGCCGAAATAATAGTTTCTTCTCCAGAGGTTCCAGACGAATATAAGGGGATCATTAAAGAGGCACTACTCACTTTAGGAACTCATCCGACAGAAGAAGAAATAAAGAGTTTCATAATCACATCTATTGTTGAAAGTGCGCCAGTGAGTGTACCATCGTTTTTAGAGGAAGATCTCGAAGAAATATATGGTCAAAACACATCAAAAGAGAACTTATGGGGAATAGTCATTGAAGATCTGTATAACATAGTTCCAAGCGAAGCATCACCGTTTGTGACTTATCTTGGGAAGTATGGTCCCGAAATAATGAAAGACGAATTGAACGAGATCTTAAAGAGCCTCTTTGAGATTCCAGAAGAATTCAAAGGAGGTTTTGAGGCCATAGGGATAGATCCCGAAGATTTTGTTAATGATATCGTGGACAATTATACATACGGTACAATAGACGTGATTACAAAGTATTCTGCTATTGTGTTTGAGAAAATATGGTCAGAAGCGTTTGAGGAATTTAGAGGAGTTATGATATCTAGGGACAACTCTTCTTTTGTCATAGTTCTAGAAACAGAGAGCTATAACAAAGCTATGGAAGCTCTTAATGTTGCAAGAGAGATGCTTCCATCGAATGCATCGGCTTATATCATAGGGCCTACAATTATGGCAGAAGAAATGAGGGAATACGGAAACAGAGAGGTAGGTCGTATTAATACAGTTTCACTGGTGGGGGTTCTGATAATAACAATACTTGTTATGGAATCTTTTGTAGCCTCTGTACTTCCATTCATTGGGATTGGAACAGCATTGAGTATGAGCATGGCTACAGTATATCTTCTAGGACATTTTGGAATAATTGACGTAAGCAGATATTCTCAGACATTACTCCTTACAGCCCCACTTGGTTTGGGAATAGACTATGCGACATACATGGTAAGAAGATTCAAAATAGAACTTGCAAATGGGACTGACCATCTAGAGGTCGCTGAGATAGCATTAAAAGAATCGTTCTGGGGAATATCAGCTAGTGCCTTTACCGATATCGCTGGGTTCGCTGTATTGATGCTTGCGTGGCACTTCCCATTCATGAAATCACTAGGAACAACACTTCCCATAGGAATTGCCTATGTTTACATCTCTAGTCTGATTGTAACTCCATCTATTCTATCCTTATCGCATGGAAGGAGATGGTTCTGGTATCCTAGCGACATAGAGAAGACAAAGAAGAGACTTAAGAATCTAAGGAGCAGGGTGGTGGAGAGGATAAGCTCTACTAAGGTAGCTCCAATAATCTTTGCAGGAATAATTCTTCTTGGAGCTTTATTTAGCATTACAGCATTCAAAATAGAGCGTAGTCATGATTACACAGTATTTCTGCCCATTCACAGCAACTCTTATATTGCCTATGAAATATACTCCGAAAAATATGATGTTGGCGCATTAATGCCAATTAAGGTAGTCATAGAATTTGACAAAGAGTGGACCAACTATAAGGAGACCGTCGAAGCAATTGTTAATGAACTGAAACAAGTACCGTACGTAGAGCATGTTACCTCACCTCTCGAGGACGAGAGATATGCATCTAGCGATGGTAAGATAGTGGGGATTGAAATCACGTTAAGCGTTAATCCGTTCTCTTCGGAAGGTATGAAACAGGTAGAAAGTATAAAGCAAATAGCCCACTCATATGCCTCCGAGAATGTCTCCATATATGTTGGAGGAGAACCTGAAGCTAGCAAGGAACTAGAAGAGCTACTAGACTCAGAGTTCTATGGTAAGGTCTTACCAGTAGCAATACTACTAATGTTCGTAACACTTGTTTTTACATTTAGAGGCGTTGTTGTATCGATGATAATACTTCTAAGTCTTGGGATATCTGTGTTTGGTGGTTTAGCGGTAACAAAGTGGGTAGCGGATCTTGCAGGAATACCTATACCGTGGTTTATTCCGATAATACTCGTTAGCGTAATTATTGGCGTAGGTGTGGACTACAATAGCTTTTACATTAATCGTGTTAGAGAGCTTATGAGAACAATGACGCCCAAGGAGGCATCAATAAGAGCATCTGCTGAGTTTAGCCTATTTATCGTAGGACTATCGTTCATAGTAGCAAGCGCGTTTTTAGCCTTGCTAGCTTCAGAAAGCTGGGGACTACGCGAGATGGGTATAGCACTCTCGACTTCAGTGTTTCTTAGTGCACTATTTGGAGCATACTTATTACTTCCAGTAGCGTCAGTAATCCTTGGAAAGAAGTTATGGTGGCCAAGAAAGAAGTTCTAGAAAACACTTATATTTCTCTTTTAATTTTTATTTTCATGGGTGGAGCCCCGAGAAGGGCGAGTGCCCTAAGGAGGATGAGGAGGCTCCGGGTTACCCGCCGTGAATCAGTGACTCTTGTTTTTGAAGATGACGTTCCGCGAACATTATTTCAAAATGTAGACCTATCTTATGAGAACATCAAACACTTTAAAAGCGAGGATAATTTTCAATAAAGGGAGCCTCCAACATTTAAGGATAAATGTTAAGGCTTATCACTTAATTCACTCTTGGGGTGATATTCAATGAATATACAGAAAAGACAGCCTGAAGTAAACATAGGAATGGTAGGCCACGTAGATCATGGCAAAACGACACTCACATATAAGCTTACTGGAACTTGGACAGATACACACTCTGAAGAGATGAGAAGAGGAATTACCATCAAGCTTGGTTATGCAAATATGGATATATACAAATGTGAAAACTGTCCAGAGCCAGAGGCTTATACGAATAAACCTGTATGTCCCAAATGTAACTCAGAGGCAAAATATTTAAGAAGTGTATCTTTTGTTGATGCTCCTGGTCACGAATCATTGATGGCAGTAATGCTTTCGGGAGCTGCATTAATGGACGGAGCTATTTTAGTTATTGCGGCTAATGAACCATGTCCGAAACCTCAGACAAAAGAACATCTAATGGCTCTCAGAATCCTTGGAATAGAAAATATTATTGTTGTTCAAAATAAGATCGACGTAGTTTCTAAGGAAAGGGCCAAGGAAAATTACAAAGAGATTTTGAGATTCCTCGAACAGTTCCATGTTCATGATGTTCCCATAATTCCCCTTTCTGCTCAACATGATGCAAATATAGATGCTCTTATTCAAGCAATTGAGGATTTCATCCCCACACCTAAGAGGGATCCAGAAAAACCACCAGTGGCGTACATCGTAAGATCATTCGACGTCAACAAACCCGGAACTCCAGTAAAAAGTCTTGTAGGGGGTATATTAGGAGGCACACTTAAGCAGGGAGTTCTAAGGGTAGGAGATGAAATTGAAATTAGACCAGGAGTAAAAATAGAAGAGGGCAGGAAAACGCATTGGGAACTTCTATATACTGAGATAACGTCCCTTACAAGCGGAAATATGCCTCTTGAAGAGGCAAGACCTGGAGGACTTATTGGGATTGGCACAAAATTAGATCCATCGCTTACTAAGGCAGATGCAATGATAGGAAACGTTGTGGGCAAACCGGATCAGTTACCTCCTACGTTGCATACATTAGAGCTAGAAATACACCTTTTTGATCATGTAATAGGCTTAAGTCAAGAAGTAAAAGTTAAACCACTTCAAATTAGAGAACCACTAATGATTACAGCCAATACTGCCGTCTCACTAGGATATGTACGTAGCGTGAAAAGGGATTATGCTGAAATTATACTTACCAGACCAGTTGTTTGTCAGGAAGGAGATCGTGTAGCTATAGGAAGAAGGATAGCCGAACGTTGGAGACTTATAGGATATGGTGTAGTTAAGGGAGGATCATAATGCGTATTGTTGTAGCCGATACAAATTTCCTTCTTTCCCCATTTCAGTTTAGGTATAATATGGAGTATGAGCTTTTGAGGATTTTAGGCAGTTATAAAATAGTTGTTCCAAAGAGAGTGTTGAACGAACTCAAGAGTCTTGCAGGGAATAATAAAAAAATTAAAGATGCAATAGCTGCCAGAAATGCTCTCGAAATTTAAGATAAGAAGGGGTTTGAATATGTTGAATTTTATATAAATTAAGCTGAAGATGAAATTATAGATGCAGCATATGATATAAGGATAATA
>CBEVQP010000076.1:0-5777 GCA_965552035.1 uncultured Thermoplasmata archaeon
CGTTTCTTTTTCTACAAAGCCAGCATTTCTAAATCCTTTGTTGTCTATTTTTGACGTATAGACAAATATAAGTCTTCTTTTCGTAATGCTTTCCCCGAGAGTTACAATAAATGCTCTGTCTCTACCCGTTATTAAACCCTCTCTTACCTCGTACTCATTTAACCCAAACAACCTATCTACTCCAACAATTACCTTCGGATCAAACACAGCAGGAACGTTGCTCCTAAAAATGGCTACGTAGTCATCTCCAAAATAAAAGGGTTCCATAAGAAAGGGTGTTTTTAATGTTATAACAAAAATTAAATCCTTTATTAGCCTTCTCACAGAAACTACTGACAAGAATGTCCCATCATAGAGGTTTAAACTGTATATTATCCCTCCTTTTGACTTAAAAATTTCTTCTGAAGTTACTATAGCCAAAATTGATCCCAAACGAATGCATTTTGCAACAGATTTTATTTTTTGTGGCGTTTCTCCCCTTTTTTGTTTTAAAAACGCAAACAATACTGCATTCGCATTTTTTAGCCCTTTTAACCCAAAATATGTCTTTCCTTCTCTCCTCAGATATTCTTTAAAGATCTCCAAATAGGGGCTATTCTCATCTAAAATGACTCCAGAACAATAATCATTAAAAACCTTCAAAAAAATTGCAGCTAAAATAATGGAGTCCGTTATTAATAGTAAATCTCTTATGTCTTGATTTCTAAAAAGTTCCAAGACTCTAAGCCAAATATCACTCGACAAAATGTTGGGGAACTTAAATTTCTTTAATTCTTTGGAAACTTCCCAAGAATAAAGTCTTACTAAATCTTCTAAATCATGCTCTTTTAGTTGCTCCAAAATCTTTGGAAGATCTATAATATTTGCTTCAACATATCTATCCAGGAATGCTCTAACAAGATCTTTATGTTTGGAGATTAATTTAAGAACCACAAGCATCTCTATTATTTTTATCCTATCGAAGAGGATCTCTTGTAATTCTTCGATTATTATTCGTACGTCTCTTGTTGTTTTCGTTATAATTCACCTCGTCTGGCTTTCATCCAGTAAATAACATTTGCTACAATTATTACTACTATGATCCCTACTACTGTCCCTGCTGTGATAAGATCTGTATAGTCTTTTTCAGGTACCGGAGTTGGCAGTTGATTTTTGCCTTTCAAGGGGTTCATGCGCGGATATGGATCTTCAGAAAATGTTGAGACTTTATAGGGGGTGTCGCCTATATTGTCTCCGTTATTGTCTTTTCCTTCGTATTTATCCCAATAATTATAGAGATAATCGTGTTTAGAGTCTTCTACAATTTCTTCATCATTATCTACAAAGTCACAATATGTCACCTTTAGATCTTCCGTAGATAGAGCAAATATGGCGGCCTTAGAGTTTTTTATTATACTTTTCTCAATTATGATCTGAGCTGACCCTCTAAGGACTATTGCAGTTACGCCTGCCTTTTCAATTAGAGAGTCTTTTATTAAGAGAGAACTAGAATAATAAGACTGTAATGCATAAGCAGAGTCATAAATAGTAGTTTTTTCCAAAGTAATATTAGAAGAGAACAACAAGTAAAGCGCTGTATAAACTTTTTGAATTAGTGTGTTTTTGAAAGTGATGTGTGTTGAAGACGCTATTTCGATAGCATTTACAGGTTTCTCTTTCTCAAGTTCTCCGTAAACAAATTTAACATTTATGATCTCTGTATCTACAATCTTGATGTTATGGCTGTATCTAATCCCCAACACTGTCCTTATACTATCTTGTAATTTAACATCTTCTAGAGTGGCGTTAACTACGTTTGAAATGTCTATTGCTCCACCTTTTATAGAGGACGCTTGAATTTTGAGATCTTCTCCGCTATCAAAGGCAAAATACACCCCATAACTCTCAATGTCACTAACCTTTGCATTATAAAACTTCGAAAGACTAATAGCAATGTCACCTTTACTTCCCTCGAATTCGATATTGTTTAAAACGACGTTCTCTACATTTTCCAAGGTTAACGCGTAAGCAGCAAAAATAATCGTAGTATTATAAACCTGAACGTCTTTTGCGCTTCTTATATTAATCGCACGGGTGCCCTTTACAACAGAGTTCCTAATTGTTAGATTGTTTACTTCCTCTGCAACAATGGCAGTTATTAAATAAACATTAAACCGAGTGCCTACCGTAAGATTCTCTAGGATTACATTTGTTGCGTTATAAATGTAAATATTGGAGTATTCTCCCTTGATTATTGTGTTTTCTAGGTCATGTCCAACAAAAACTTGAACATCATTAAATGTGATGTTGTAAAACTCATTTCTCATGTCTTGAGATTTCTCGAACTTTATTGGGAGGAGAGTATCTTTTATCCTTATATCCTTTAATTTTACGTTTGTTACATTATTTAATAAAACACCATAATCCGTGGTTAAACTCCCAATAACAGTGATATTCTCAAATACAACATTTCTTGAGTTTATAATTTTAATAGCGCTCTCTTGTTTTTGCGTTATTATAGTAATGTTCCTAAATATTGCGTATTTTTGTGAGTTCGATATTAATATGGCAGGCTGAGCAAAAACATCTATTGACAAATTCTCAATTATATATGGATTTTCTTTAGTACCGTTCCCTTTGAAAATAAAATCTAGCTCATAATTATCGTCTAAAATTACCAAGGGACTTCCTAGGCTTATTTGAGATTGTGACCTTACTGGAATGACACTAAACAACAATGATAAAATAAGCGTCCCTATGATCAAAATTGTAACGCACTTTTTAAAGCTCAACATTTAGGGTTTCACCCCAACAATTACTCAATTAGATTATCTCAGCGATTACATTTAGGTAACTGTCACGGACTTATATATGGTGCCACAATATCTCTACACTTCTTGTTTTGTCTCAAAGTTAATTGCGTATTTGGAGACAATCCCGTGATTAATCCAACAGCCATTTCCAGGTCTTCCTACATCGTGGGCTTCCCCATTTTCGACTGTAAAACTTGGTGATCCTACGTCCTCGTATAAGATATGGGAGGTCAAAACAAGTAGAGAGTCTGTATAAAGTAACGATACGTGAAACGCTGCAGAATTAAGGATCGACGAAGAAAATCCTGGAAACATTATGGGTACTATTCCATACGACTCCAACATTTCCGATATCCTCATACTCTTGGTTATGCCCAAGCTGCTTATGTCTACCATTACATACTCGTAATCCCAAAAAGTTCTTTGAGAGACAAATGAGGGATAATTGCTCTTATTTAGGAGCGGTACGTCAGTATATCTCGCTAGCGGATTTTCAGAGAGAACTAAAAGACCAAACTCATCGGCCAGCTCTAACGTCTCCTGTGTAGGCCAGTAAATCCCGGTCGTTATTTCTAATTCTTGTAGAACGCTCTCGTCAGTGTCCCAAGAACCGCTCGAAACAAACATAAGATAATCAAATTCGCTAAGAGACGGTATGGGCTTTACCCCGGGAACATATGTATAAACAACTGGAGCTGACTCTTTTTTCCTTCCGTAAAGATTGCTCCATGATGTTTGAAGCATTTTACCTATAAGGTCTAAATAAGCTACTTCTAAACCTACATTAAAGTCTATCCTCGAATCATACATAATTTCAAAAATGGTAAACAAATCTCTGCCCAACAGACTTTCTTTAAGATATCTTAATAAGTCATCATGAATGATCCAAAATCTTTCTCCAAAAGTCGTGAACTCCCCCCAGCCAATCATTTTATTTACTTTTAGCTTCACATATGCTGCTCGATATGTGCTCACCTTAGGTCTCACATTTGTCAAGTATGGCATTTCTATTCCCAACATTTCTACATGAGAAATTGTACGATTTGTCGTCATAAAATTCACCTGATGTACATTCACAGACTTGAAACATAAACCATAAATCACGTTAAAAAGTTAACATCCCATCTATTTATATAAACACGAAGGTGAAAAATTCATTCTAACCTTCAATAGGCCGAGGTGGGGTATTTTGAGCTCTAAAATAATCATCCAAGAAGAAGATTTCTCGTTAGACGAGGTCCTCAATATTATTAAAGCTGCTGACGAAGATATAGGGGCTGTTGTAATGTTTATTGGTATTGTAAGAGCCCATGAAGAAAATAAAACTGTTAAATATCTCGACTATGAGCACTATCCACTTATGGCTGAAAAATATCTTGAAAAACTTAGAGACGAAGCGATTTCAAGATTTAACCTTAAGGATCTCATTGTTATTCACAGAGTTGGTAAAAGATATCCTAGGGAAAACGTTGTAGTTATTGCTGCCGCATCTGAACATAGAAAGGAGGCTTTTGAAGCATGTTCATGGTACATAGAAGAGCTAAAGAAAATAGTTCCTATATGGAAAAAAGCATTCATAGAAGAAGACTAAGATAAAACTATTCACCCGGGAGGGCGGCATAGTTATAAAGATCGGAGCCGGGGAGGTAAATTAAATAAAGCAATTCGGCTCCGCCGCCATATAGGCGGATCTGAATTAAACTCGATCGCACTGGGCTTTCGGGACTTATGCCCCGAAAGCCCCTTGAACTACTGAGTTTCTGACCGCCCTCCCGGGCTCAATTAAACTATTAATTTTTTGGTATATATTCTTTATCTCACAGAAACTAGCTGCGAAAAATATATAATCAGAGTCTTGTAAGCCTATTATGTTGAGGAGATATTAAAATAGAAACGCCTCTTGGTGAGGGCTATGGAGATAGAGAAGTACTGGAGATTACTCGAAGAGGAAGAGGACTGGGAAGAAGAGGAAGCCTGGGAAGACGAAGAGTGGGAGGAAGAGTGGGAAGAGGAAGAGGACTGGGAAGACTGGGAAGAAGAATGGGAGGAGGAGGAAGAATAAATTTGCACTAAATTAGGCTAATTTTGATCATTTAGCTTAGCTATATAATTCCCCTCTTTTATTTTTATTTTTGATGAAGAGAATTTCATGGGCAATTAAAGTTCCAAAAGAAAAGGCGGAAGATATACACAAAATTCTTTTAAAAAGAAAAATTATTGATAGAGACCTAAAAACGCTAAGCGACGATAGATTTGTATATTTTCCTGTTATTACTCCAACAAAAATTGAGGGCTTTGAGTTACTAAAAATGGAGTTTCCTCAGAGACCTATTATAGATCCCAAAGTGAGACTTCTCGAAGAACTTAAGAAAAGAGTTCCAGAAAATATTATCTCACAGATTCCGCTTTATTGGGAGATTTTGGGAGACGCTATTATAATTAAACTTCCAGAGTATCTGGATTCCTATAAAGAGGTTATAGGAGAGTCTTTCGCAAAAGCTCTGAATAAAAGGAGTGTTTATGTAGAGCGGGGGGTCTCAGGCGAGTATAGAGTGCCTAAAATGGAGCTTGTGTGGGGTCCCGGTGGTCCGGTTATACATAAAGAAAATGGGGTGCTGTACAAGCTAGATCCTGCTAAGGTTATGTTTTCCTCTGGGAACATAGATGAAAGGATTAGAATGTCTAAAATATCTTCTAAAAGGGAAGTTGTCGTAGACATGTTTGCTGGAATAGGATATTTTACCTTACAAATTGCTGTTCACTCCAAACCCAGGATCCTATACGCCGCAGAAAAAAATCCAATAGCATATTCTTTTCTAATTGAGAATATCAGAATAAATCGCGTTGAAGACATCGTTATACCGCTTCTCGGAGATAATAGAAACGTATTGCCTGAGGGAGTGGCAGACAGAGTTGTGATGGGATATCTTCATGGCACCGAAAAATTCTTAGAAAAGGCTTTTATGATTTTGAAGCCCAATGGGG
>CBEVQP010000077.1:0-5713 GCA_965552035.1 uncultured Thermoplasmata archaeon
CGTTAATTATATCCCTAGCGCCGTTTTGGGGAAGTACTTCACAAGCTTTGGAAATCGTAGATAAGGACATGGCACCTAGAACAATCGTCTTAGAACCTTCACCGGGCGTTCCTGAATACGTACACCCCGGACACTTTGTTACGTTGAAACTGGCAGAAGGTAGAACAATTGAAGAAATCTCAGAGATAAAATTACTTTCGCCACCTGATGATCCGGAGATAACTCCAGAACTAATTAAGATCTCGGATACTGAAGCTAAGTTCATGATTCCAGATGATGCAAGTGATGGAGTATACATGATGTACCTAAAATTCTCCGATGGCACTGAGTGTTTAATTCCGAATGCAATTTGGGTTTCAAGCGAGTATAGAAAAACGTTGATTATTGGACATCTCTCTGATACACACTTCACAAAAAGCGGTGGCGACTATGATTCTATGGGATATTTTATGACGAACAATGAAGGTACAATTTCTGCATTAACGTATCTTACTCTTAGAGGTGTAGATTTAATAGTCGTTTCTGGAGATATAGCCGACATATCGTCTGATGCATCGTCATATAGCGCTTGGATAGACTTCCTTATATTTACTACTTTGAATGACATGCCTGTTTATTTGGGAAAGGGTAACCACGATGACCCTCCGACAATGTATGCAAAGTACATAGCACCCCCATACTTTAACGTAACAATTGATGACTTTGAGTTCGTGTTCTTAGACTCGGGAGGAGATAGGGGATACCCAACAATGGAGAACTTACAGTGGGCAGAGGAGGTCTTAGCCAATGCTGAAGGGAAATTTAAGGTGTTTGTAGTTCACCATCCACCATTTACAGCTTGGCAATGGTGGCATCCTGGCAGAAATGATCCACCATTTTATGGATGGGTAAACGGATCAGTAGAAGAAGAACAATGGACGTGGTCAAACGGCACATACACGGAAACGAGGAATTGGACCGACTTCTTGTATTATAGTTATGGAGTTCTTGGCAAAAACGAATCAAGGGAACTCTTTAGAATAATAGACGAATATGATGTGAGGGTAATCCTCTCTGGACACGTCCATACGCATCG
This sequence comes from uncultured Thermoplasmata archaeon, assembly GCA_965552035.1. GTDB lineage: Archaea > Thermoplasmatota > B47-G6 > B47-G6 > B47-G6 > B47-G6. The sequence continues at coordinate 1,076 of CBEVQP010000077.1, forward strand.
TCTTGTGGTGTGGAACGGAAGGCACTATTTCCATACGCAAACAACAACATCGCAAATAGGAGCACATCCCGATGATACTGTGAACGGTCTTAGCATCTTAAAGTTTGATGCGGAGCACGATACATTTGAGATAGTGGATGCGAAAGGAATCGATGGAATGAGCGTTGTTAAGGTACCATATCAGTTCCACGTTGTTGTTACTGCAACAGAAAACGGGATGTCATACGTAATTCTTAACAATTTGGAAGAGTCAGTTACGGGGACAGTGAATATGCCATCTATCTATGACATAGCACAAGTTGACACTACAGAAACTGTTAAAGCCACATATAAAGTAGCTGTGGGATCATTTAAGTTTAGTTTTGCTACCATAGAGATGGAAATATTGTCCAACGAAATCTCTCATGTTACGCTAATTGCCAAAGAAGGACTGCAAGATAAACACCCTCCTGAGGTATCATTATTGTTCTTATCGCCTACTAAGCCAAAGGAGGGATCTTCAGTTACTATATACATAAAAGTAACCGATGATGTTGCTGGCCAGTATCATGTCTACGGAGTCTATGAATACGAAGGAAAGCAATATGAAATAACGTTCAAGAAAGGTAGTAGCGAGTTTGCAGCAAATACATATACCTACACGTTCGAAAAATGTTGGTCCGGAATGACTATTACCGTGTATGCAGTTGATGCTGCGGGACACACCTCCGAGGGTTTGGTAATAAACGTTCCAGTGAAGACGACGACAACACCCACAGAGACTCCTACAGAAACTCCTACAGAGACCCCAACAGAGACTCCTTCCCCAGGGACTGTTAGCGCGAATTTAAACCTAGTTATAGCGGTTGTCGCGGCAGTACTCCTTGTAGTTATCGCAGTAGCTTACTTTAGACTTAAAAAGTGATATTTTCTTCTTTCTCTATTTGTTTTATTTTTATGGAAAAGGTATACACGTTTTATTAAAAAGAAATTTTCATAAAAGCCTTAGAAAAGCGATTTTGAATCATCTTCGAAAGCTATTTTAGTTTAATACTATTTATTTATTAAGTGATTAGTTTCATACTCCACGGCTAACATCGTTGTTTAAATATTAATATCATTCTTCTTGGGTTTTATACTGCGGAGGTGTCTATATTTGCCACTCAGATCACGAATACCTTCTGAGATGATTGAAAAATTCAAATCATTAGGGTTTACAAAATATGAGGCACTAGCCTATTTAGCACTTGTCGTTAATGGGCCTATGACGGCTGGAGAACTTGCAAATGAAGCTGGGATTCCTTATTCACGCGTTAATGATACTACAGCAAGTCTCGAGAAGAGAGGATTTGTTGAAATAAATATTGGTGAAAGAAAAGTCTTTGTGGCTGTTCCCCCAAATATTGCGTTTTCTAGATTAAAAAATGAGATTGATTTACTAAAAATGAAAATTGATGAGTATTCTACTCACTATACCAAGGAAGAAAGACCTTTTATGCTCCATTTAAGAAAAACTACAGATTTAGTATCATTTATCGAAGAGATTCTAAAAAGCACATCTCATGAGCTAACAATAGTTCTTCCCGAAGGATCTGAACATATACTTAATTATATATCCTCAAATGAAAATATTGATGAAATTACTGTCGTGATTATTTCAAAGAAACCATTAGATTTTACGTATGCACTAAACTATGTTGTAGAAGATCCTGGAGATAATATTTTGATGCTTTCCGATGCTAGCAGAGTTCTTATGATACCATACGTTTCGTACAAATATGGTGGAAGAAACAAAGTTCTGGGCTTTTATACGAACTATAAAGAGGTAGTTTGGTACGTTTACTCATTTATAAGAAGGATTACTGAGCACTCGGGAGATATTAAGGTTCATAAAACATACATGCCAAGGTTTTCTTGTTTATTCAATGTTGTAGCTTTTTATAAATCAACAAAAAGAGCAAAGGTAAAGGCTCATATCAAAAAGGTAGGTAATGAAGAAACAAAGACCATTATCGGCGATATAATTAAAATTCATGAGGATCTCGTTAATAATGTGACGATTAGGGAAGAAAATGGAACGGAATACACAGTAGGAGGCTTATACTCAGTTTTAGAGGATTGGGAAGCAATATATGTAGAGTTTCTATAGCAATCTTTAGATCTCTATTTTCTTAATCTTTTCTATTTCAGTATCTAAAAATGCCACAGAAACAGGACCATATGCTGTAGAGGAGTGGACAGTATACAAAAGACCTCCCCAGAGCTCTACAAATCCGTTAGGGTAATATTCATGAGATCTAATAAGACATTTTAGATCAGAATTTTCTAGAAACTCTTCTAGAGCTCTTTTACCAAATACTTTGAATCCACCTCTCATATAATTGAAGCTAAAATATTCTACTTCTGTTGAGGGGTCATTCCAAAGGATTTCTTTGTAGATGTCTGGATATTCGTATTCCTTTGGGACATTTTTTAGCGTCCAAATGCTATCTACTCCAGACGAGATGCCTCCATGAACAAAGCCGTAAGTATCATTCAAAACTAATGCTAAAGGCAGGTTGGTATAAAGGTCTCTAATGAGCTCTCGAATCTTTTGAGAATACATTAAAAGATCTCTATAAAAACCATAGAAGTAATTCATAGTCAAATCCTCATGATTCCCCCTAAGAATGTAAACTTTCTTTGGATTTTCAATTTTTAGCCTTAATACTTCGTAAAGCGTCTCTAATTGTAGGGGGCCTCTATCTACATAGTCGCCTAAGAAAATAAGAAGATCACACTTGTTATTGTTAAGGTACTTTTTTCCAATTTCTAGTCCTTCTAACGTACCGTGCAAATCTCCAACAATTAAAACTCTTTTTGCTTTGACCTCCACAAGTATTCTCTCCTTAGAAAGCAGCTCTATAGCTCTTTTTAGAGTGTTCTCGAGGAGCCCTTCAGGAATCATTTCAATCCCACAAGGCTTCAGGGACAATGCTATATATGTCTCTTCTTGGTTGTTTTTCACGCAACTGATTATTTGTTAGATACTTAATGTATTCTGCATTTAGAATCCAATAGAAGATAGTCCATGGTTTGGTTTTCTTTCCCAGACTAATCTCTTTACGATAAGATTTTACAATTCCAAACTTCTGATAGGCCTCCAATAGTTGTCTCTCGTGGGTGCAGAGCGTATTATCTACAGCATATCCTTCTAATCCAAAAATGCTAACCAACTTCTTTGCCTCTTCTAAGGCTGTTTTTTCATCAAAATCAAGTTCCGGGTGGTTTAGTAAGGCCCTGAGGATCTCAGAAAAGGTTATGATTAAGGACATGTTGTATTTAACATTGGGCTAGTATATATGTATTGTTATTTCATAACAAACCACCATTGGGAATATCTATTAGAGTGACGCAAGAGTTTTAAAGGATGGCGTATTAGTCTTTTAAATGATTAAATGCCACCGTAGCCTAGCCCGGCAGGGCGGCCGCCTTGTAAGCGGCAGGTCCCGGGTTCAAATCCCGGCGGTGGCTCCATAACTTCTATTTATTTTATTCCGCTAAAAACGTCCTAAATGTAAAATTCTCTTTCTCGCATTAGGAACTTTTTGACCACCTCTGGAGCTTCCCAATAATGTTCTTTACCCGGAAATTTTGACTCAATGACATCGTTCTTATATTTAGAGACAGCTTCAAGGATAAGGGAGCTTACGTCAACATACTTCTTTACAAAGGGCGGGGGGTTTGGAGTTAGGCCTATTATGTCAGAAATTACTATTATTTGCCCATCACAATAAGGCCCACTCCCGATACCAATGGTAGGAATCTTAATAGATTCCGTAACTTTTTTGGCAACATCTGCTGTTGTAAACTCTATTACGACTCCAAAGGCACCGGCCTCTTCAACAGCTTTTGCATCCTCTAAAACCTTTTTTGCAGTTTCTACATCTTTTCCCATAAGTTTATATCCCCCGAAAACATGTTTTCTCTGTGGAGTCAAGCCAACATGGCCTAAAACAGGAATTCCTGCATTTACTAGGGCCTCAATAATTTCTGCGTATTCAATACCACCTTCAATTTTAACGGCCTCTGCACCAGCCCTTATCAGTTTTGAGGCATTTTTTAATGCATCTTCTTTTGACGCTTCGTACGTCATGAAGGGCATATCAGCCACTATAAGCGCTTTTGGTTTAGCTCTTGCTACCGCAGATGTATGCCTTATCATGTCTTCAAGAGTAACATTAAGTGTTGACTCATATCCTAGAACAACCATGCCAAGGGAATCACCAACAAGAATTATGTCCACACCCACCCTGTCTATGAGCTGCGTAGTAAAGTAATCATAAGACGTTATGGCTACAATTTTCTCACGACCTTTCTTTTTCATAATAGTTCTTGTGGTTATTTTCTCGTTATTTGACATATAATCACCTAACATAATTTATCATTGCTTAAGCAATTTAGAACTATTAAGTAATTTCAAATTAAGTAGGAGAGTTTTACTGCTCCCATAACCTCTACTAGAAAATAAAATATATATCCTTACCCACGATATCTATCAAGAGAGCTCATCCAATTATAGCCTTCTTATTTAATAAAACGTGGCTAACCGTGTCATGCAAAATGTAATTAGAGCACCAACGCAAACGTAGAAAAAGCAGATTACTCAGCAGAAAAGGG
>CBEVQP010000078.1:0-5696 GCA_965552035.1 uncultured Thermoplasmata archaeon
TGTATCCTATTCTCTTCCATTCTTCATTTATTTGGAAACCCTTAACACTCATTTGAATCACTTCCTAAAAACTATTCTCCAAGCACCGCCTTCTAAGTCTTCTACTTCTAGAATCTCGTATTTCATACCCTCAATAGCAAGTGAGATTTCTCCCTTAGATTTTTCATCGTCTCCAATAACCTCTACTATATCTCCTTTTTCAATGATTCTGACGAGTCTTTTAACTCTATATAGGGGCTTTGGACATGCCTCGCCTCTACAGTCTAGCGTATACTTCGCCATCCTTATCGCCCTCTATAGTGGGCTTATTTTTCTAAGAGATTCTACTACTTCTTTAAGAATTTTTACAGCGTCTACAACATCTTCTTCAGTATTATATTTGCTGAGAGACAGCCTTATTGAACCGTGAGCAAACTCATACTTTTTACGAATAGCCATTATCACATAACTGGGCTCTAACTCCTGGCTATAACATGCAGAACCCGTAGATACTATGAGACCCCTAGCGTCTGCTTGAAGAAGCACCGATTCCCCTTCCACCTTCATAAAACTTACGTTCACATTGTTTGGAAGACGCTTATCGCCTGTAGGACCATTTAAATACGTTCCTGGAATTTCTGAAAGAAGGAGATTAATCAGTTTGTCTCTAAGCGCTCTTATTTTTTCAACGTCTTTCCAGTCCCAGATTTCTACAGCTTTACCAAAACCAGCTATATTTGCTACACTAGGCTCTCCCGGAGAAAGCCCTTTTTCTCGAGGCCCTCCAGTTATTATGGGCTTAAGTTCCACACCTTCTCTTATAAAGAGCGCACTAACACCTTTTGGACCATGGATAAGATGTGATGAAAGAGTCATAGTATCTACATCAATTTTTTCAACATCTATCGGAACTTTTAAGTACGCATGTGAGGCATCAAGGTGAACGTGCACATTATAGTCTTTTGCTACATCGATAATAGCTTTCACGTCTTGGATAGTTCCTATCTCGTGATTTCCTATGTGGGTGGCTATTATCAACGAGTCTTTAGCCTTGTCATTTAGATCTTCAATGTTAAGAAAACCCTCTTCATCAACATCTACGAGAGCATATTCAAATCCAAAATCTTTTAAAAATTTTAGTGAATCGAGAATAGATCGTTTCTCTATTCGAGATGAAACTATTTTTTTCTTATTTTTATCAGCAAAAGCCTTCCCTTTGATAGCAATATTATCTGAGTCGATCTCACTAAAAGTAAAAACTATCTCACTAGGATCTGCATTTATAGATCTAGCAATAACCTCTCTTGATGATTCTATAGCTTCTAAAGCCTCCTCTTCCAATCTATGACCAAACTCACCCATAGGTATGCCATACTTTTCAGTGAAATATGGCATCATGGCCTCAAGAACTTTCTCATCAATTTTTGTAGTCTTTTGATTATCCATGTAAATTATTCTCATGAAACTCACCTAATAATCCATAATACAACAGAGAGTGAACACATAAAGTTAATAGATAGTTTTTTGTTCAAAAATGTTTAATCACTGTTCACAAAATTTCAAAATCTATTTATATATGGAGGCCCCAATAGTGTAGTAGTATCTATTAATAACCTCTATTCCAAGAGCTAAACGTCGTATGAAAATAGATACTGGAGGTTTTTACAAATGTTTGATATTCTAGAAAGGATAATTAAAAAAGGAGAGAGCATGGGTGTAGATTACATAGAAGCACGTGGAGAGACATTTTATATGACAAATATTGTAAGCATCGATAGATCAATAAATTATCACATCAGACGAGAAGGCGGTATTTTTGTAAGAGTGCTGTATAACGGTGCATGGGGAATGAGCTCTACGGTAAACCCGAGTAAAGCAGATGAAGTGTTAGAAGCTGCTATTAAAATGGCGAAAGCCTCTAGCAATTTTATTAAGGATAAAGCATCCCTTAAGGAGACAAAACCCGTAAAAGACGATGTTAAAAAGAAGTTTAGAAGAAAGGCTGGAGATATTTCTCCCGAAGAAAAAATAGAGTTAATAAGGGATATTTATAAACACATTCTAGATAAAGATAAAAAGAAAGTTGTAAAATCTGTAAAAATACGATACAGAGACAGAGAAGGAAGGAAATATTTAATGACGAGTGAGGGTACAGAATTAGCACAAGATATAGACTATTTTTGGAGATACGTTTGGGTTTCAGGTAAATTGAACGAGAGATCTCAGGGAGTTAGAGACGAACGTGGAGACGCGTGGAAGGGATTTGAGGTCCTTGAAAATGTGTATGATCCCGAACAAGTATCAGAAGCACTTATTAGGAGATTATATGGGCAGTTGGAGAGCAAAATGGTTAAGCCAGGAACATATGACATAATCGCTGCCCCAGAGGTTGTAGGTGTTATTGCTCATGAAGCATTAGGTCATCTTGTGGAAGCGGACCTCACAATGTCAGGAGCTCTTGCAGATAAATTGGGTAAACAAATAGCACCAGAATACGTAAACATTGTGGATGATGGTAGATTTGAAAATGGTTTCGGTACAGAGCTTTATGATGATGAAGGCGTACCTACAAGAAGAGTAGAAATCGTAAGGAATGGAATTTTGAAAGAGATACTTACAAATAGGGAATATGCTCATAAGTTCAACTTAGAGCTCTCTGGTAATGCTAGAGCAGAGGATTACACATGTCCGCCTATAATTAGGATGCGCAATACATTTTTTGTGCCGGGGGACCATTCGGTTGAAGAGCTCTTTGAGGGAATAAGGGAGGGTTATTATCTGGTATCCTTTATTGGAGGGCAAGCAGATCTTAGTTCCTCATTTCATGTGGGAATCCAAGAAGCGTACGCAATAAAGAATGGTGAAATAGGAGAACAAGTTTATATAGGCGCGATTACAGGAGTTGCTTTAGAGTGGTTATGGAAAATAGATGCTCTAGCTAACGATTTGGACTTTGAGACTGGTAGATGTGGAAAGGGTCAGGAAGCTTTAGTTTCTAGTGGCGGTCCTCACATTAGGATTAGAGGTGTTAAGTTAGGATAATTTGGGAAGCTATTGGAGGGGATTTAATGATAGACAAAATAACCAAGGCTATTAAATATGGCGAAAATTTAGGAGCATCAGAAGTTTTTATTGTGGGAGAATTGTTAAGGGAAAAATCTTTTGAAATACTAGTCGGTAACGTGAAGTCCGAACAAAAAACAACTGGTGGACTACAAGTAATAGTTTCTGTAGGTAAGAAACACGGAAGCGCTTACACAACAAGTCTAGAAGAAAAAGATCTATTTAAAGCTGTAGAAGATGCAATATCTATAGCGAAAAACTCTGAGGAAGACCCAGAGTGGCCCGGAATTCCTAATGCAACAGAACAGTTTGAAAGAAAAGAGAAGGTTGAAGAAATACCATTCGAAGAAATCGGTAAAGTTGTGGGAGATATTTTTAGGAGCATTGCAGAGGAGGATAGATTTCTATATATCGCAGGATATACGTGGGTATATGAAGAAAAATATGTAGCATCATCGTATGGAGCTGAAATTATAGAGTCTAATGCTGGTTGCGGAATATTTACTGAAGCATCGGTAAAAACAGATAAAGGCACTAGTCCTGGAATATTCAATCTAAAAGTCTCAAAAACGCCGATAGTAGACGTCTCTGATTTCATAGATGAAATACAGTTTCTTTTGGATAAGGCAAAGATATTAATAAAAGCCGAAGACACAGAACTGGACATGATAATGCATCCAATGGCTACTTCAGGACTATTAACGTATGGATTTGTACCTGGCATTAAAGGAGACTCGGTGCATAAGAAGAGCAGCAGATTTCTAAATAAAGTTGGGGAGAAAATATTTAGCGAAAAAATCACAATTTACGACGACCCAAGAAATAAAGATGCAATTAGTTATTCTTTTTATGACTTTGATGGTATCCCAACGCGCAAGACGACAATAGTTGATAAAGGAAGGCTTAGAGAGTTCTTGTGGAACTATTATTGGGCCAAGCTTGCTGGGACTGAAAGTACTGGTAATGGATTTAGAGCCCCTAGAACTGGAGAGTATGACATAAGGGCTATTAATTTGACTATAGAGCCGGGTAAAAGACCTTTAAGTGACATTATAGGAGATATTTCGAGAGGAGTTTATGTAATGTCATTTCAGGGAGTGCACTCTACGAATCCGGATAGCGGAATGTTTTCAGTAATGGCAAACCCAGCCTTTTACATAGAAGATGGAGAAATAAAAGGATGTTTGCTTGGTGCGGCTATCACCGACAATGTGGATTCTGTATTTTCAAGAGTAGAAGAAGTAAGTAGTACCGTTATGTATAACATGACTACAACTCTTCCATGGGTTTTGGTAAAAAACATTAGAATTACTTCGAGGATTTAACGCTCCTTTCACGTTTTTTATTTTTGAGAAGAAATTGTATTATGGGGGGAGTGACTAGAGACGAAGCTACAACTAGGACTATTGTAGAATATATTATCTGGGAAATCTCAACGGAACTTAATTCTAAGGTCGATACTGCAAGCGTTGCTACTGTGAGCGCAATTTCCATACGAGGAACCATTCCAAAACCTACGATAAAACTCTCCTTGAGATTAAGTCCTAAGGATCTAGAGCCAATAACACTTCCAATAACTTTTCCTAAAATTGCCAACGTTACAAAAACATATGGAATAGGGCTTTTAAGCATTTGAATCAAAAGAAGATGAGATTCTGTTTCTAATATAAATAATTCTTGAATGAGTTTGAACCCAATTCCTACAAAGAAGAGGGGGATGAACAGTGCGTATCCGATACCTCTAATGTTTTCGAGAATAATTCTGCGCTCTTTTGTTTTTCCAATAATTACTCCTGCAAAATATGCTCCTGTGATTGCCGCTAGTCCTAAAGTTTTTGCTAATGCTGAAAACAAAAGTACAAAGACTATTGCAATGGATACATAAGAATATGGGGAATGAAATACTTTTTCTATAGCACTTGATATTTTTTCAGCTATAAGTGTATAAAACATTAGAATAAAGATGAAGAAAGCTAAAACACCGATTGATGTAAGATAAGGATCATTAGCACCTAAAGAAATGCCCAGAACAATAATACCTATAATATCATCGATTACAGCTGCTGAGATAATGGTAGTTCCCACAACAGTATTTAATGCACCCAAGTCTGATAGTACTCTAACCGTTATGCCAACAGAAGTTGCGATAGCAATTGTGGCATATATTTTTGCAAGTTTTACATCGCCAACCGTGAAAATTATGTAGGCAAACGTGATAGCAAAGGGAAGAAATGATCCTAAAATGGCTGTAGACATACCATATTTTAAGGATCTTTTTATTAAGTTCACGTCGGTTTCAAGTCCAGATATAAACATCAAGAAAATGATACCTAAAGAAGAGAAGACATCGTATATAATAGAAACGCCAGCATTAAACAGCTCTTCACTTATAACTTTAAGGAAAGTTGCAAGCAGTATTCCTGCTATAACTTCCCCGAGGACAATAGGTAGATGTTTTTTCCCAAAGTATTCGTCAAATAATTTAACAATGATGAGAATTATGGCCAAGAGCACAAAGAAAACCATGACGTCTTCCATGAAATCACCTTAAAATATTTCTGGCCTATATAGTTCTTGACAGCAATTTTTGGAAGCAAAGGACCACTCTATGAAGTGATAATTCACCCCTTAATTTCTTATCTTTGTCAACAACT
>CBEVQP010000079.1:0-5496 GCA_965552035.1 uncultured Thermoplasmata archaeon
ATGTTCACAGCACCAATTACGCTATCAAGATGAGTTCCAGTAACATCCACAAATATATTTTTAGTATTCTCAGTAACTCTTGTAAGCTCTCCATTAATTATAGGGGGCATAGAGAGCACGTTATTTTCGGCATCAAGAATTATTGGGTATCTATCAAATTCTTTGATTATGTACCCATATTCCTGTCCTTTTGGATGAAGCTCTAGAATTTCTTTGGGAGTAAGGGCCTCCTCAAAGTTTAGAGGGACAAATTTGATCTCTTGGGGATTAACTGTAGTGTACTTGAACGGAGGTATAACCTTGTCTAGATCATGAATCCCTATAGCAACCTTTCTTCTTTTTCTACCGTAGCTTTCATGTAATGCTTCTTGCAATCTCATAATTGACTCAAGAGCTTCTTCTGGGAGCTTAACATTGCGTATGACAGCGCCTGCTATATATGGTCTCACACCTCTCACGGAGGGGTCTACGTAAACTTCTAGCTCTCCTTTTTTAACATCAAACTTTGGCAATCCCTTGGAAATCTCTAAATATGCCCTTAGAGCTCGAGCAATCCCCTCTGGTGAATACATATCGGGCCTGTTAGGATAAACCTCAACTACGAACTCATCATCCTCTATACTCGGATCGGTACCTATATCTTCCAATGCTTTGAGGATTAAACTTTCTGAAATATCCTTTGAAAGGAGATTCTTAAGATAGGTGATTTTACTTCTTACTATAGTCATAAGACATTACCTCCCAAGCTTTTTATGTGCCTCAGCAAGATGTTGCGCTGCTAAAGCACCAATTAGCGATATTTCACCCGCAAGAACCGTTGCTGCCACTATTTCTGCAAACTTCTTTGCGTTCCCTGAACCAAAACATCCCATAATTGAAAGTGCCTCTTTTTGAGTTTCAATAGATGTTCCACCACCTACTGTGCCAACCTCAAGAGAAGGCAAGTATACAGCTACGTATAGATCTCCGTTTTCGGTTACTTCGGCTATAGTAATTCCGTTGCTACCTTCTACAACTTGGGCAACATCTTGACCAGTAGCTATGAATATTGCAGCGATAATATTGGCGAAGTGGGCGTTAAATCCATATGAACCCGCTAGTGCAGACCCAATGTAGATCTTCCTATACACAACTTCTACGAAACCTTTAGGTGTTGTTTTTAATTTTTTCCTAACAATTTCTTTAGGAATTATTGCCTCAGCAACGACAGTCTTTCCTCTACCCAGTATAAGATTTAAAGCTGCTGGCTTTTTGTCTACGCACATATTGCCGGAAAGCGAGATAAGTTGTGCGCCAGTATTCTCTTCAATGACTTTACAAGCTCTTTCTGATGCTATTGTGGCCATATTCATGCCCATAGCATCTCCTGTATGATATTTAAATCGAACAAAGAGATTTGTACCTGCAATAAAGTATTCGTACCCAATAAGCTTTCCATGGCGGGTCGTTGATTCTGCAGCCTCCTTTATTTTGTCCCAATTTTCTTTAATCCATTTTATTACTTTAAATGCATGATCTATGCCTCTTACTTTAAATACAGGAGCCCTAGTCATTTTGTCTTCTATAATTCTTACTCTTGCGCCTCCAGATACTGAAATTACTGAACATCCTCTATTCACAGAAGCTACGAGAGCACCTTCTGTAGTTGCCAGAGGAACAAAGTAGTCTCCGTTTGCATACTCACCAATCACTTTTATGGGTCCCGCAACTCCTACTGGAACTTGAACAGCGCCAATCATGTTTTCAATATTTTTTCTCACATTTTTTGGATCAATACTAAAAGAACCGATATGGCGAAGAGAAATGCCCAATAGCTTCTCTATAAACTCTCTTCTAACTTTTACTGCCTCGTCCAGGGAAAGAATTTCTTCAAGTTTATACATTTTTATTTTTCCCGACAACAATTTTTCGAAGATCTCTTCACGAGTCTCCATTTTTAAATCCCTCTAATAGATGTCTAATATTATTGAGGCTAATACCATTTTCTACTATAATAGCCTTCATGCCCACTCTCTCAGGACCTTCCTTATCTTTGATGGGATTATCGCCAATATAGATTGCCTCTTCTGCTCGAACATCGAGCAATTCTAAAGCCTTTTTAAAAGCTTTAGGATTAGGTTTATATTCATTTACATCTTCTGAGCACACAACAACATCAAAGAACTTTGATAGTCCCTTAAGCTCAAAAAGTCTTTCAATGTATTCCCTATCTCCATCAGTCACAACACCCATTTTGTACTTTTTTCTTAACATCTCTAGAATAGGAATAACTTCGGGGAAGAGCTCTTCAACTTGAGGAACAGTTTCCATATACAATTTTTTATAATCATTTGGTGTAATTTTGTACTTTTCATTATCTAAAATTTTTAACAGTGCTTCGTAGCATATTTCGTAATAATTTTTATAATTTCCAGGTAAACTTGCTTTATTAAAAATTTCAGAAACATATTCCTTAAACTTAGGAAATACTGCCTCTGCTTTTTTTGAGTCTCCAAAAATTTTAGTCAATATTGTTTTATGAGCTCTTTCAGAAGACTTGGGATCGATAAGGGTACCGGAGACGTCGAAAATCACTGCCCTTATTCCCACTCACATCACCTCAGCGTTTTGAAGCTTTAGTACCGGTGTTTAGAATTATAAGTAAAGAGCCAGCGATAGAAATTGCAAGTATTGTAGCTGGCAAGGCGTGCACCCTGTTTAAGATTATCCCGTATAGAAGGTATGCTATTACTGGAAGGAATAGAACTAAAGTAATGATTAGTGAAGGCCTTCTCATGCTCTTCCCTCCCTCTCTAGTTTGACAATATATTAAAAGGAAGTTTTAGGGTCTAATTAAGTTTATACACTTTGGGTTCTTAGACACCACTTTTGCAAAAATGTCTAAAACAACACTTACGGAAATAGCGAAAAACTAAATTTTAAATAGCAACATTAGTACTCGATTTAAACAATAATACATAGCCAAAGGTGAAATTATCATGACTCTACGGGTTTTCAAACTTCATACAAGAGTAACTTTATTCTTTGGTCCTGGAGAAGTAAAAAGTTTTGAAAAGATAGCAGAGTTCATTGTGAATAATAGGCTTAATCCTACACTTGTTATTACTGGTAAACGTTCATACAAGGTTTCTGGGGCGTGGGATGTAGTTCACAATATTTTGGAAAATAAGGAGATAGAGTACGGGCACTACGACAAAGTTACTGCCAACCCTACGGTTGATATTGTTCAGGAGGCAGCAGAGTTTGGAAAAGAAATAGGAGCAAAGTCTGTTATAGGAATCGGTGGCGGAAGCGTAATAGACTGTGCAAAAGCAGTGGCAGTACTTCTAACGAACCCAAAGATTGATGCAAGGGAATTATATAGGAGGAAAAAATTCAGGAAGGATGCAGCACCTGTTTTCGCAATTAATACCACTCATGGCACGGGCACTGAAGTAGATCATTTTGCTGTAGCTACAATTCCGGAAGATAATGCTAAGGTAAGTATTGCCCATGAGTCGATATATCCGAGGTTCTCTATTGACGATCCTGAATTAACACTAAATTTACCAAAAGATCAAACAATATATGTTACAATAGATGCCTTGAGTCATGCGTTAGAGTCAATGACAACAAAGCTTACATCACCTTTTACAGTACTACTGGCTAAGGAAGCCTCTCACAAAATATTTTCACATTTGCCAGCTGTTATTAATGACCTAAAGAATATAGAACATAGATATTGGCTTCTTTATGCCTCTATGCTTGCAGGAATCACTTTGGATAATTCAAGAGCACACCTTGCTCATGCTCTAGAACATCCTATAAGCGCAATAAAGCCAGAGGTACCTCACGGGCTAGGTCTGGCTATTTTGTTGCCAAAGGTAATTTCTCTAGCATACAAAGTTTATTCTTCTGAGCTGGCGGAGGCTCTAAAGCCTATAGCGCCAAACTTAAAAGGAAGAGCTGACGAAGCCGATATAGTTGAGCAGTCATTGAGAAAATGGATAGGTAGTCTTGGGATACCGACATTGCTGGGAGAAATAGGGATCTCCAAAGATGACGTTAAAAATTTATCAGAAATTGCGTTTAGAACTATGGAGTATCTTCTAAAAATGCTCCCACTTGAAGTGACAAAAGAAGAAGTAGAGAAAATATATCTCGACCTTATCTAAACCCCCATGTTGGGAAGAATTAGGGGCTTTAATAAAAGGGGGGTGCTAGAAGTTTTGATGTTACCCTCCAAAAATCATCGAAAGAGCATCTGAAACAATGTTTACTACGTCTTTTCTTCGAGAAGTAAGGCTTTTTAGCCCTTCATTGTTTGTAATTATTATGAAAAAGAATAAGGGGTGTGGCAATAGAACAATTTTGTAACTTGAGTCGCGTATGAGGAGATCTACCGCAAGAAGCATGGTTGTACTCCTTGTTAGATATTTTTTTACAATTCGCTCCAAGTTTTCATAAGTGTACGATAAAATTACTGAGATTGCATATCTATCTATTTTTTCTTTGTTTTTTATGTATCCCACTACTTCATAACCTTCCCGCGTAGTGACAGTCCAACCTTCAAAATTATCCTCTAAAATCTCTTTGAGTCTAGAGTTTATATTGTTGACAACGTCACCAAGGAGTGAACACATCATGAACACCCATTAATCATAAGGAAGGGCTTTAATATTTGTTCGATGCCCTCAAAATTTTAACGGTTTTCATGATGAACTTACTGAATATTAAACTTTACTCTTTATTTTTATGGGGGGCTTTAAATTCATTTGTAATTATCTTTCTGAACTCATTCTATTAATTTGCAAACGGAATATTTAAAATTTGTACGCAAAGGCCGAGTAAGTTTAGCAAAGATTTGTAGAAATTTATAATAAAGCAATTAAATTTGATGAAATCCTTCTCTTAGTAGTAACTCAAGATAACTCTCCCTTATTGGAGGGGAATCTGTCAGAGATTTTAAAATATTTAGCACTTTTTCCACATTTTCTGAAGAATACTCTGCTATAACTTCCACTTCAACAAACCAACCCAAAGAGATCTTCTGACCGGAGATATAACCCTCCACATAGTCTAAGTATATTTTTGTACCCTCCATTTCGTATATCTCTCGACGTTTTTTAACAATTCCTGCTTCTTTAAAACCTAATTTTGAGAATAACTCTTTTATTGACAGGAAGTCCTTTATATTGCCTATCTTAATACTGATTTCTTCTCTACTTTTGGATATCAGATCAATTTTTGGACCTTTGTAGGTTATTTCGATAGTCTCTTCGTCTTTGCTTCGGGTTATTCTTATTCGAAGCGCTTCATCAGTTTTTGAGAAGTCTCTACAAGGATGATTTAGATAATAATCTTCTTCACAGACTATCTTTATGGGGCTATCTAAAACCTTTCTTACTTTTTGAGGATCACATTTTGCTTTTACCTCTATTTCTATCATTCGAGCTCAACCTCTATGTTATACACTTTTTCAGGAGTGTTTTTATGAATTAGATATATTAACTCTTC
>CBEVQP010000080.1:0-5424 GCA_965552035.1 uncultured Thermoplasmata archaeon
GTCTTCTCAAGATCGCTACACAACGCCGGTATTTATCCCCCAATAGACGTTCTTCCATCACTCTCGAGATTAATGAAACAGGGTATAGGCAAAGGCAGAACAAGAGAAGACCATGCAGAGGTTAAAGATCAGCTATATGCTGCATACGCTGAAGGTCGTAACCTAAGAGAGCTCGTTGCTGTCGTCGGCGAAGAATCCCTCTCCGAGAGAGACAAAAGGTACCTTACATTTGCTGACAGATTCGAAAGGGAGTTCGTGAATCAAGGAAAATATGAGCATAGAACAATTGAGCAGACCTTAGACATTGCATGGGAACTCTTGTCTATATTCCCAGAAACCGAACTAAAGAAGATAAGAGACGAATACATTCAGAAGTACTACAAGAAGCGTTCTTGAGGTGATACTTCTTGGCTAAAATCGGTGAAGGACCAAAGCCAACACGAATGGAGCTTCTAATGCTTAGAAAGAGGTTAGCACTGGCCAAGAGAGGTCATGAGTTACTAGAAGAAAAACGTGACGCCCTCATTTCACAATTTTTTGAATATGTAAAGCTTAGAGACAAAATTAGAAATGACGTAGAAAGAAATCTCAAAAAAATTTATGAAAAATACAAAGAATCAAAAGCACTCCTAGGAAGAGACATTAAATCAGTAGTAGCAGCTATACCGGAAATTTCTAATCTAAAAATTACTACACGGACTATTATGGGCCTAAGAGTTCCAAGAATTGAAAAGTGGGATTGGGAGCCAAAATACACGCTTTACGGATCCACAGCATCTTTTGATGAAATGCTCGAAATAATGAAAGAAACCCAAGAATATCTTATGAAACTAATTGAGATCGAGCACTCACTGGTAGAGCTCTCGGAAGAAATAAAAAGGACTAGAAGACGTGTTAATGCATTAAAATATACAGTCATACCCAAATTACAAAAATCCATTAAATGGATTACTCTTGTTCTTGAAGAAAGAGCACGAGAAGAGTTCTACAGAAGAAAACTAATAAAGAGAAAGAAGGAAGAGAAAAATGTCAAGCCTTCTTGATGAAATTATGAAAGATCCTGAAAAGAAAGCTAGTCTCCTATTACTTTACAAAATAGGCGTGATCCTTTCATATATATTTATTGTAGTGGGTATCATCCTCTTCTTTTTTATCGTATTCTTTAAATAATCTTCTCTCCATATCATTCTTTTAGCAATAGCTTCTAGAGGCACAGGGTGTTCGACGTGCTCTTTGACCCAATAGAAGTTATTCAGAGAATACTTATATCGTTCCTTATGGGATTTCTCATAGGGCTTGAAAGAGAGTCTAGAGGTGCTCGAAGATTTATGATTGCTGGAGTTAGAACTTTCCCTATTATTAGCATTGCTGGAACAGCATCGCTTATAATTTCTCAAGAAATGGGTGAGCCTCTTATTGTTGCTATCGGATTTATGTTTGCCTTAGCTATTTCAATTATAATTGCCTATGTTCACTACTCTTTGGGAGTCCCTGGCCTTACTACGAGCGCAATTGCATTTGCAACCTATTTAATTGGAGTTATTGTAGGATTGGGTCATATAGAGATTGCAGCAGTCATTACCGTGATGATAGTGCTTCTAGGATTAGAGAGGCAGTTCTTCAAGAATATTGCTGAGAATGTTTCTCAAAGTGAGTTGATTGAGGCCCTTGAATTCCTAGTTATTGCTCTTATAATCTTCCCACTCCTTCCTCAAGAAAAAATTTATGGATTTATAGACTTAAGATGGCTCTTCTACATTATAATCGTAATATCAATAATTTCGTTTATTTCATTCGTCGCAATGAGAGTTATCGGTGTGCGTAAGGGGACTATTTTCTCTGCATTGTTGGGGGGGCTTGTCAACTCCGAAGCAACTACAACGAGTCTCCTAATTAGAACCAAGGGAGAGAAGAAATTGCGAGGCCTTATAACCTCCGCAATTTGCGTTACCAATAGCACAATGCTCGTGAGAAACATAATAATTGTTGGGCTCTCAGTGGCATCTTTTTCCAAGTTTATAGAGCATTATGCAATGCTTCTTCTGCCTTCTATATGGGTCTCTATCTTAATCTCCTACCACTATTCGAAGAAGATAGAGAGGGGCATTAAGATAACTCCGGAAATCGAGTCTCCTCTTGGACTTAAAAACGCCGTAAAGTTTTCTTTGGTATTCTTTGGCATTTATTTAGTAACTTACTTCATCTCGAAGTATTTCAGTGGGGCTGTATACCTTATTGCCTTAGGCGGACTTGTATCGGCCGCTGCTGTAGTCAGCAGCGTTGCCGTAATGACTGCCAATGGGGTTCTAGCGCTTAAGACGGGGGTCATTACCGCTGTAGTAGCAACGCTTGTAAGTTATGCTGACAAGGTCATATATACATACATTATCGAAAAAGGATTTACGAAAGACGTTGCAATTGCCATTACACTTGGAGTGTTACCATCCGTCGGAGTCCTCCTCGCATACTACCTCATTCTCTGAACCATACATGATGTTTGCATGGAAATGAAAATTTTATATATGCCAGATATATATGAGTAGCTCGGGCTCCCTATGGTCTCGTTAAAAGGTAAAGACCTGGTCTCGATTAGAGATCTTACAAAAGAGGAGATGGAGCTTATTCTTTCAGAAACGGACAAAATGATTCCTATTGCTCGTGGAGAACAGTCTTCTGAGATTCTCAAGGGAAAAATTCTCGCTACTCTATTCTTTGAGCCATCAACAAGGACAAGAATGAGCTTTGAAACCGCTATGCAAAGGCTTGGTGGTGGGATCATTGGTTTCGCTTCCATAGAGGGAACATCTATAATGAAGGGAGAAACCCTTTCAGATACCATCAGGGTCGTAGAGGGCTATGCAGACATCATTGTCCTGAGACACCCTGCAGAGGGTTCGGCTAGATTAGCTGCAGAAATCTCCTCAAAACCAATAATAAACGGTGGAGATGGTGCTGGTCAGCATCCTACTCAGACGCTTCTTGATCTCTACACGATAAAGAGGGAAGCAGGGGAAATAGAAGGCAAAAAAGTCGTGCTTCTGGGAGATCTCAAATATGGAAGAACTGTTCATAGCCTTGCATATGCTTTAGCCATGTTTAATGCAGAGATAGGCCTTGTATCACCACCTACGCTGAGGATGCCAGAGGAAATTCTAAAGGATCTCAAAGAAATAGGTGCAAAGATAAAAGAATACTCATCACTAAAAGAGGCCATCAAAGAAGCGGATGTGCTCTATGTTACGCGTATACAAAAAGAGAGGTTTCCAGATCCCACAGAATATCTTAAAGTTGCTGGCTCGTACAAGGTTGACTTGAAGATACTTAAAGACGCCAAGGAGAACCTCATAATAATGCATCCTCTCCCAAGAGTGGACGAAATCGATCCCAGTGTCGACGAAACAAAACACGCGAAGTATTTCCTCCAATCTTTTTACGGAGTGCCTGTGAGGATGGCATTGTTGAAGCTTATACTTGTAGGGTGATTGTCTTGGAGGAGCTTAGAGTTAAGCCTATTAAGGAAGGAACTGTGATCGACCACATAAAACCCGGAAAAGCCTTGAAGGTTCTCAAGATCCTTGGGATTACAGAAGAGCACGGAGATATAGTAAGCATTGTAATGAATGTTCCAAGTCAAAAGCTAGGAAAAAAGGATATCATCAAACTTGAAAATGTATTTCTCGATAGAGAGACAGTAAACAAAATAGCTTTGATATCCCCCATGGCCACGATAAACATCATTAAGGACTACAGAGTGATAGAGAAGTATATTGTAGAACCTCCCGAGGAGGTCGTGGGAATAGTTCGATGTCAAAATCCGAGGTGCATAACAAACTCTAAAGAGCCCATAACGCCAAAATTCAGAGTAATATCCAAAGAGCCCATAACCATAAGATGTCACTATTGTTCCCGCGTAATGACAGAAGAAGAAATAGAGAAAAACATAATTTAAGCCTTTAGATTACCTTCATTACGTCCTTTACTCCTTTTATTCTCTTTCTTTGCGATACTTCCGCTGCTGGATAACCTATTGGGATTAAAGCCACTAGGAAGTATTTTTCTGAATCTAAGCCACATACTTCACAGACAGTCTTTGCAAATTCTGAGTACGTTGTAACGCCCAACCAACATGTGCCCAATGAATATTCCACGGCCTTGAGCATAAGGTTTTCTATAGCAGCACTTGCACTTTCTATGGCAAATATGAGTTCAAGCTCATCGTATTCACTATTCCCAGAAGTTACTTTAACACCCTTTTCAACAAATACTGCAATGTAAACTGGTGCCCAATACATGCCAGCGTTAATCTTTTCCTCTAACTTCTTTAATTTCTCCTCTGACAATCCTCTAAGCTTGTAATAAAAAATATGGCCCTCCTTTATTGCTTCGAAAATTCTTTTCCTAGCATTTTCGTCTTTGATTATGCAAAAAATCCAGTTTTCTAAAGCGCTTGCTGTCGGGGCCCTTATGGCAGCTTCAATTAACTCCTCAATTATTTTGTCATCAATAGGATCTTCTCTAAACATCCTTACAGACGCTCTTTTAACTATGGCGTCGCTCAGTTCCAAATTCATCACCTCGAGTATAAATAACATATCGGGACTTAAAAGATGTTTAACAAAATATATCAATAGATATATCAACTATAATACTAGGGATTTGTATGAATAATTATGTATCACTTTCTAAGTTAATATCCTTGAAAGGAAAAAGAGCGCTTGTAACAGGGGCTGCTGCGGGTATAGGGCGAGCAATAGCATATAGATTCGCAGAAGCAGGAGCAGATATGATCCTTGTAGACATTAACGAAGAAGGTCTGTATACACTTAAAGATGAGCTTTTAAAATTCGGTGTTGAAGTGCTTACATTTGTTGTTGATCTTTCCAAGAAAGAAAACATAGTGTCTCTTTGGAATGAAATTCGAGGAAAAGAGCCGGATATTCTAATTAACAATGCTGGCATATATGTCTTTAGAGACTTTCTAGAGATTGACGAGAAGTTCCTTGAGAAAACTATGAGCGTAAACCTATACTCAGCATTTTGGATGTGCCAAGAAATGATAAAAAGAAGAAGTGATGCAGGTGGCATAATAATAAACGTAGGATCTATAGAAGCCATATTGCCCTTTGCAAAGGGGCTTGTACATTATGATATCAGCAAAATCGGCGTAATTGGACTCACAAGGGCACTCGCAAAGGAGTACGCAAGTAAAGGTTTCAGAGTAAACGCCGTTATTCCAAGAGGCATAGAAACAGAAAGTGTTAAAAAACTGAAGAAAGAAGCAGCGTTAAAAATGAATGTCGACCTTATGAAGGTTGGTATCGAATTCAAACAGAGGCTTCCCATGAAAAGATTTGGAACACCTGATGAAGTCGCGAGGGTTGTCTTATTCCTTGCTAGCGATTTATCGAGCTACGTAAATGGCGC
>CBEVQP010000081.1:0-5352 GCA_965552035.1 uncultured Thermoplasmata archaeon
TAATGTCATGGAACAGATATTCGCACCGTGGCGTATTAAATACATCAAATCTGAGAAACATGAAGGGTGTATATTCTGTGATTTTCCAAAAGAAAATAAGGACAAAGAGCATCTAATTCTTTTCCGAGGTAAACACTGTTTCGTGATAATGAATACATATCCTTACAATCCGGGCCACGTAATGGTAGCCCCCTACAGACATGTACCTTCCCTTGAGGACTTGACAGACGAGGAGCTCTTAGATCTTATGAAACTTGTAAGGCTGATGATAAAAACCATAAAAACTGCAATGAATCCTGACGGATTCAACGTTGGAATTAATCTAGGAAGAGTGGCTGGAGCTGGAGTAGAGGATCACGTGCACATTCACATAGTCCCTAGGTGGAATGGTGACACAAACTTTATGCCTGTACTGGCAGATGTAAAGGTTATTCCTCAAGCATTAGAGGAGACATACAAAGAGCTTAAGAAGGCATTAGATAAAATAGCCTCAGAAGATTATCCCTAGTCCTTTTCTTGTGATAACGTAAATGTTTGTTCTCCGGCCATTTATTTTTTCTTCCCTGGCCTTCTTTATATAACCATCTCTTTCAAGGTCCTTTATGTGCATGTAGACGTTTCTCAAAGCTATATGGATTCCGTAATCCTCCCGCAACGTTTTCCACAGTTCATACGGATATGCTTCCCTTTTTAGTGCCAATATCTCTAGGATTTTGAGTTTCGTGATCCCTAAACCTTTGCCATATGATACTCCTCTCTTCACCTCTGTAAGCAGCTTAATAATCATAGGATCGCGTAACCTAGCGCCAGTAGTGATTAACACTATAGGCGGCTCCAGATTCTCCGTAGACAGAGCGTGCAAAACGGATGCTCCTGCGGGTTCTAGAAGAAGGCCTTCATAAAGAGCAAGGTCGTTCGAAGCTTTTAGGGCTTGTTGGGGCGTTATATCCACTATTTTGCCTCCGCTTTCCTTTAGAAAGCTATTAACTACGCGAATAAATCGTGGTTTTTCTACATATATGTCTCTTATAATTATGTCCTCCATACTCCCCCTTATCCCTATAAAAACTGGGTGATACCCGAAATCCTCAAAAGCACTCCAAAGAGCAGATATTAAAGTTCCGTTTCCAACTGGTACTACTACAGTCTTTGGAGGTTTTCCCATATCTCTAATAATTTCGTACGCTAGCGTTCTATAACCATCTATTAGCCGAGGATCTTCCGGGAATATAGGATAGGCTACTTTAGACGATATTCTAGACACTTTGTCTAATACTTCTTTATAAGTCGAATAAAACCTTACGCTATCAGCCAAAAGAAGTGTTTGGTAGTATTTTGATGTAGGAAGGGACTTTACAGAGTATACCGTGCTTTTTAGTCCAGCTTTTCTTGCATAAGCTGAAAGAGATACTCCAAAGTCCCCCAAAGACGGAATGATAATTCTACGTTTTCTAAAGTTTTTTGCCCATGAAACAGCAATTGCAGCTCCTCTGTCTATAAATGTTCCTGAAGGATTTCTTGACTCATCCTTAATGTATACCTCCTCAAGTCCGTAGTGTTTTTCCAAATTTTTGGCCCTTATTATTGGAGTTTTACCTTCCCATAATGTTATTTTTTGTGTGGGAGCATATGCTAGATATTTTCTCCAAATCCATACTCCATTTCCAGTAGTTTCTTTCGGAATTTTTTCCTCCGTATCTGTAATCCTAGGTATAAGTGGTGTACCACACTCTGGACAAATACTTCTTTCATCAAGGACTGACGACTCATATTCACAATAAGGACATTTTAGAATGACTCTCATATTGATGATAATATTGATGATAAAGTTAAATTTTTAAGCATGTGTTTAAAAAGGCGTCCATAAAAACTCCCGGAGGCGCGAGTGTTATGAAGGGGCTTAGAGCTATCAAGGTTTCTATATACACCGCCTTGGTTTTTGTAGCCACTATTATTCTTCAGGTATACACGCCCGCAACACGAGGATACTTTAATCTAGGTGAGGCCGCAATATACTCAATTGCAATTATAGCATCCCCCATTGAGGCCGCAATAGCTGGAGGTGTAGGATCGGCGTTGGCTGATCTTCTCACAGGATATGGATACTTTGCGCCAGGTACTTTAATTATCAAGGCCATTGAAGGATTTGCTGTGTCTTACTTAGCCCACAGACTAATAAAATACAGTCAAAAGGTTGTAAAAGGAGTCTCAGTTGTTATTTCTATAGCTACGGGAATAATTATTGCTACTGTGGGCTATCTCAAACTTTCGGGAGTTTCGGAGATTACCTCTATACCCATTGACATATTTGGAATACAGACTACGGTACTAAGCACAAGCATCTCTATTTCAAAGGGCCTTTGGATGTTTGTTGGAGTAGTTATTACGGCAGTACTACTTTACGCAAGCTTAGTAAAAGGGAAGGAGAATCTTACATTGGCAGCATCAATGCTCATAGGAGTGCTTATAATGCCGTTAGGATACTTCCTCTATGAGTACTTCTACTCCAACCCAATAGTGCTTGGCTTACCAGCAGAGCAAGCCTTTGTTGAGATTCCGGTAAACATAGGGCAAGCGCTTGTGGGCCTTGGAATAGCTCTTCCGATAACATCATTCCTAAGAGAGGCTGGAGGACTTGAAGAGTGAGGATCGAAGTAAGAGAACTGGCAGTAGAGTTAGACGTCCGGAAGATCGTAGAAAACGTGTCCCTTGACCTGCATGAAGGGGAAATAGTGCTACTTACGGGGCCCTCTGGGTCTGGTAAAACTACTATTCTGAGAGCCCTCTTAGGCATCATACCTGAGATCATAAAGGGGCGTGTAAGTGGTACTATAAACCCTCCTCCTAGAGAGATCTCCAAAATAGCCTTTTACATGCCACAGGAGCCTTGGTTTTCCGTTTCTACACCTTTTGTTTGGTCTGAAGCCTTTAGTTTTTCACAAAAAGACAAAGAAGATGTTTTAAAGCTTTTGGAGTTTCTCGGACTAAGGAATAAACTACGCCAATCAACGTATACTCTAAGTGCTGGAGAACTGCAAAGATTATGCTTAGTTTCTGCATACTTCTCTAACTCCAAATATGTTTTACTAGATGAGCCCTCTTCCCATTTAGACTATGAAAATGCGAAAAAAATAAGGGAAATAATTAAAAAAATCGCTAAAAATGGCTCTACTGTTTTGATTGTAGACCATAATATAGACGTTTGGAAAGATCTCGCAGATAACTTTCTGATGTTAAAAGATGGTGTAATCCTGAAAGATTATGATTATCCATTCCCTTCGAAATTAGATATCGATGTACCAAAATTTAACGGAAAAAAGGAAGTGCTGTGTAGTGTGAACATTGAAGAGTTCAGATACCCTGGACAAGACGTGCTTCTGAAAAATATTAACTTTGAAGTCTACAGAGGAGACATTGTCCTCATAAAAGGTCCTTCTGGAAGTGGAAAAACGACGCTTTTGAGGTTAATAGCAAAGAAAACTAAAAAATCCTCTGTTAAAATCGACATATCTGCCTCTTTATGTTACGTTCCAGACAACCCCTTGTTATTTTTCTCCCAACCCACGCCTTTAAGAGAGGTTCTCAAAAAAGGAGATGTTCTTCAAGAATATTCGTTAGATAATATTGCAAACAACCCCATATTAAAAACTAGTTCTGGGGAAAGACGCAGAATTGCTGTTGCATCTGCAATTTCAAGAGGATTTAATTTAATTTTATTTGACGAGCCTACAATAGGCTTAGACTTTTATAATAAGGTTCTAGTCCTAAAAACTATTGTTCAAGCAGCAGAACGAGGGCTAGGATTCATAATTGCTTCCCACGATCCACTAATCGAAAAAATAGCTACAAAAGTTGTCAGGGTGAGAAATAAATGAAAACTCTCTCACGTGTTATTAGAGCCCTGGCTGGAATGTTCTATAACGCTATGTTTGGAGGACACGACACGTGGACAAGACACGTCCCTACAGTTATGCTTCTTATAGAGGTCGTGTTGGTTTACTACTTACTTAAGTTTGGAGGTGTCTGGGGATTCGTAGCAGCATTTTTCCCACTAATAATTTTACACATCCTCTCAAGATCTCTCCGTTCTATGATCTACATGTTAATAGTAACTTCTATACCTGCGATTTGGTATTTCTTTACATCTCTTCCGTTTACCCGATCAATAGAAATATCGCTTGTCGGTTCACTAAAAGCCATGAGTTTAGGTCTTTGGCTTCTTACTACAATTTTCTATTTTAATCCCATGGAAGTCTCTTATTTGATCTATAAGCTTACTAAAAAAACAGGTTTATCGCTATATTTGCCACTCACATGGAAAATGATTCCTCACACTATGCGAGACTTAGAAAATGCTCTTCTTGTAAACGAGCTAAAAGGCGAGAGCTCATGGGTTCCTTTAGCAGTAACCCTCCTTACGACTCGAGAATACGAGAAACTCTATATTGAAGGACTTTGGACAAAGATGTCGTTGTTTAAACCACACTTTTGGTATGATAAAGAAGCTGTAATCTTACATTCTTTGCTCATAGCATTCCTTATTTTACATTTGCTTATCTTCCTTAATTTAATATAGGCGCGGGAAGATATCTAAATAACAAGTGTGAGGTGTGTGGCTTGGCACCCATATTTTCACGAATCTTTGGAAGAAGAAATCTCCCTGAACACCTAGTAGATGATATCTACAGGATTAACATGCAGGTTAACTATTCATACTTAATAAAAAATGATGATGTCTCAATTCTTATAGATACGGGAATTCGAGATGACAAAAACAAAAGGACATTATCCACGCTGGAAAAAGTAGATTATCTCATTCTTACGCACGGTCATTTAGACCACATTGGAAATGCACAATTCGTAAAGGAAATGTATAACGCAAAAATAGCCATGCATGAAGAAGATCTTCACTATATATTTCCCAATAGAGATCTTGTTCCGAAGATGGTTAAGTATTTCTACGAATTTGAGCCATTTGAAGTAGATATTTACCTAAAGGGAGGTGAGACTTTTCCGGGAGATATAGAGATTATCCATTTCCCTGGACATACCAAAGGAACAATACTCATACTAGCAAAAGCAGGAAAATATCGCAGACTTAATGTCCTCTTTGGCGGCGATATACTTGTGGAGGAGAAAAAGATTGGCCTTACGCTACCATATCCCAAGTTCTCCGAAGATCCTGAAGGATTATATAACGGAATTCTCAAGAACTTGCTAAAAATAAACTTTGATGTAATGTTTCTCTCCCACGCTAGCAGACCATTTTCAAGAAAAGAGATTATCAAGTTCCTAAACATAGTCAGGAACTATGAAGAATAAAAATATCAAACCATATAGTGAAAGATTTTT
>CBEVQP010000082.1:0-5248 GCA_965552035.1 uncultured Thermoplasmata archaeon
TGAAGCTCCCGACTTTAGTCGCGGAGCAGCTCACGTAGGAAAGCAAATTTACTTCCATAAAAGAAAAAGACTGTAAGAAGTATACATTAAAATATATAATTAGAAAAAATTTCTATTTATAGAGGTTTGGGTGGTGTTTGATTATGTCTGGCGAACATGATGATGTGAAGTCGCTTATTGACAATTTAAGGGCGGAGGCGGCAAGCTTTGAGGAAGAGTTTAAAGAGACTCATTCGAGGGCTTTAAGGTTGCTTAGAGAGTTTCTTGCAAAGTTTCCCTTCTCCCAAGATCCTTCAAGCATCGATAGTTTGACGGAGATCGATGTTTATAATCCTGGCAGCCACGATTACTTCTTCTATTGGGTTGAGCATAAGCTTAAGCCTTTAGGTCACATTGCCGTCGGCAGCTCTAAGCCGTTTAAAAATGCGGCTGAGAATCTTGAGGTCTTCAAAGACCTGCTGAAGAAGGTTGTAGATCCAAAACTAAGTCTCTCCCAGAAGGTAGATGCGGAATGGGGGAAAATTAAGGGTTTGGGGGGAGACAGACACATTGCAAAGAAGATAATTTTCCTCTATAATTTCGATCAGGTTATACCCATCTTTAAGACGGAGGATCTCGAGTATTTTGTTGAGAAGTTTAAGCTCGACAAGGAAGGTGAAGCCAAGAGTATCTTCGGTAAGCCATATGAGGAGCTATCGGTCGGGCAGAAATTCGAGGTTCTAAACAGGTTGCTCTCATCATTCAAGTCGCAGATCCAAGAATTCAAGAAATGGGATAACTTTATGTTCGAGAGTTTTCTCTACAAGATATTTAAGCCGCCGAGCCCAAGATTATCCGCATCCTACAGCGTTCAGGGCAGACCTCCACAGCCCCTCGGCAAGGCAGGGTTGCTATATGAGCCTCAAAGCGAGCTGGAGGTTATAGTTCTATTCGCAATGTACCATAGGGAGCTGGGATTCCCATACATACTTCGGGTTGGATCAGAATTTCCAGACGCCATCGTTCTAGATGAGAACGGCGAGAGAAAGAGTATAGAGTTCGAGTTGTTCAGCAAATCTTTCCTTCAGCATAAGCATCCCATAAGTGAATGCGATTACATTGTCTGCTGGGAGGACAACTGGAAGGATCCACCCGAAGAAGTTGCATCGAAAATAATATCGCTAAAGGAACGGTTACAAGACATACTGGGATAGCAGTGTATAGTTCATATTTAGATAGCCGCTCAAGAAGATATTTTAGAAAACCTAACGGAAGAATGCCGGTTCTGATGAAGTCAAAATTCGAAGTGAACTATTAGAGCGCTTTCAATATCCCTATTAACCAGCCGATGACCGACGAGACCTTTTAACCAGCTTTTCAAATCGTCTCAATCGAAGCAACAGGCCGAGGTCCTCGAGTAACCTCAGGAATAATCCTGGTCTTGGAGGCTCTTCATGCCTTAATATGAACTTTTCCCGGAGGTTTTTCCGGAAGAACCTGATGTAGAGTGTCCTGAGCTCTCCAAATCGATTAGAATAACTTACCTCAAAAGTGAACCCTTCAAGATCTTTGGGTGCCTCCCACACGGTCCATGAACAAAGGGGCTCTTCCTCGTTTGGTGGAAGACACTCGATCAGGTCTGTATGAAGCCACTTTTCCCACTCGTCTGGTTTCACGGGCAGAAGCGTCTCATCAAGCACCCTCACGAGCATCACGTTATAAGCGGGCCAGTCGCTGATATTCTTGAGCTTGAGAATCCTTGTATGTATCGTGCTAGCTCCATATATACCCGAATGATCCATTCTTACAGCGAAACTAGGCTCTGATTGGTAGCGTGCGAGAGCTTGCTGTCTCATCCCTAGCTCCGCCTGAGCCCAAAGGAGGAGGAGCTGAAAGTAGATAAGCACAGGGATCAGCGCGTTTAAACCGTACGTATAAAAGAGAAGAGCAGGAACCAGCGTGAATAAGAAGATGACTTTAAGCGGAATAAACAACCTTCTAAGCTTAATAGTTGCTTTTCCGCCCTTCAACCGAGGCTTCCTCCACAAAAAAGATGCTCTCCCCCCATCAAAAACCTTTCAATATCAACCATTCAACAAAACTGAAAAACTCAATAATTCTTAGCTAATTCTTAGGCATTTCTTCTTATCAAGATTTTCCTGCTTGGTAAAACTGTTGAACGTCCCAGCCTTATTTTAGGTAGTGTTCCAGTTCCCTTTCGCTTACGATCCCTTTAGGGTCATTATTGTCAGCTTTTCGGAATACGGAATAGACACCTAAATTTTGCAAGTAAAAGATGAAACCTTTTATTAGACTCCTAAAGAATTAAGGAATTATTTTAATGCCCTGATACGGGTAGCATCTAAACCCGGGTACGCTAAGCCCTAGTAGTATATGAGGACTAATTTATAAAAAGCAGAGGAAGTCCATGAGCTACCTATGGGCTTCGAACTCCTCGAGCAACTCCGGGTCTCCCCTCTCAACCGTTCTTAATTGTATCCCTCTGGAAATCCAAGAATCCTAACTATGTGGAATTAAATATGGACTCAAAAAAATAGGTGAGGATTTGTGGCTTAAAGTGCCGGGGATATCGCCAGCTGTCGACGGTTCGAAGCCCACCACCATCGTCTTTAGCTTTCAATCCCCGTGCTTAGGGACTCTTTTTTGCAAGAGTAGCTTAAAGTTGTAAGAGGACGGTTAAAATTGCCTTTCAACTCCATCTTAGGGGCTCTTTCTGCTTAAGATGAGGCTCACCTTAGAGGGGTGCCGATTTATAAAATTTGAATTATGTTAAAATATTCCAGATACCAAATTTCTCTATAACAATATCAATATCACAGGCGAATAGTGAGCCGGGGGTGATACAAATTTTTGCAATTTGAGTTATTTTTTGCCCTGAACCCCTTTCACCCCAGTCTCGCCCAACAAGTGGTTCAATGTCACCCCTAATCAATTTAGCGTCCAGATTTTCAATGTTAACATGGGAAAGGGCAATAAAATGCCCGCTTTCGCCACTAACTGTTAATTGTTCTTTCGTAGTATCGATTACCATTCCAGAATCAAATAGGTCGATTTCCTCCTTGTTAGAGCTTTCTAAAAGTATTTTCACCCTTCCAAATCCATAATTTCTCTCTCCCC
Organism: uncultured Thermoplasmata archaeon; assembly: GCA_965552035.1. Lineage (GTDB taxonomy): Archaea > Thermoplasmatota > B47-G6 > B47-G6 > B47-G6 > B47-G6. The sequence continues at coordinate 3,118 of CBEVQP010000082.1, forward strand.
CAATCCATATTTCGTTTAATTTAACTTCATTAACTTCAATAGAATTAGTAAATGATATCTCAATCTTGACCTTATTCTTTTCTACTTCAAGTTCTAATGGTATATTCTTTACAAAAAGATAACCTACGAAAATTGTAGGTTTAATTCTTTCATTACGCTTTATTTTATCCTTAATAAATTCAATCTCGTGAAGAGAACCTTCTTCTGCTGATCTTGAGGTCTTGTCTAGAGCTGTCGAGACAAAGGAAGAGATAAACATTTGTTCAAATTCTTCTGAAGGAACAGACTCTCTATTTTTACACACTCCAAACCTTAGTCCATTCTTGGTATAGCATGGAGCAAAAACCTGTTGAACTTCTATCTTTTCGTTTCTTCTTCTGTATTCCACAGGGTAAAAGTAGGAGAACTTAATGTTTTCATTAAGAAATTCGCCGACTCTTTGATATACCTTTGGGCGGTAGTCTTTCATAACACTCTTAGCAACCAGATTTGTTAATGCGCCCCAAACATTCTTCGCTGGGATATAGTACCTAGTTCTGTCGACTATACCTAACCTTGCACCGTAACCAATGTGTATTGGTGCCTTTGCCTCCAGATAAAGTTTATAGCACACCCACATGTGATCACCTTAAAGACCTGGCCCTGTAGAGGGCGTAGGTTAGCATTTGCTCTAAGATTTGTTTAATGAAGAACATTTGGGGTATATCACTGCAAACTTCTAGAACCTCGTCTCTTAATTTATCGGGATCGCCACTAAATCTACCCTCTGCTCCGAAAATTTCGTGTAAAAATTTAGACATTTGATACTTAATTGCACAATAACTTTCTTCCTCTTTCTTAGACTCAATCCAGACTATAGAAGCAAAGACACCCTCTGTTGATAATATACCCAAGACTTTTCTTAGGGAACTTTCACATTCGTTAGCAAAATCAGAAAAATTCCTTTCTCTAGTGAACTTTTCAATTTTTTCTTCATCGCTAATATTCGAACTTTGAATCCTTTCTGCAAATTTTACAAGGTTATTAAGTACACCCATTTTTGTATAATTATTAAAATTTTTTACATCTTCAGGCAAGGAATTGATAACAGCTCCATAAATGTCCTTTGCAACTTTTATCAGATCTGTCAAGTCCTTCTTCTGTAGCTCTTTAAGCTTCCTATTCAGCGTGTTGTATATTTCTAGAGCATAGTCACAAATTCTGAATCCGTACTCAGCGCATTTTTCATCAATGTTGACGTTTTCAACCATTTTTACACTTCCTTATTTGCTTCTTCCCAGATAGAAGCTATCTTTTGTGCTTCTTCACTAATCGATTTAACCTTCTCTTTTAGCTCAATTATTCTTGCACTTATTTCCTCCTTCTCTTCTGGTTCCGCTTTCTCTAATCTCTTTTCTAATTCTTTTACCTCATTTACGAAATTTTGGGCTTGTATTTCGCTCAATTTCACCTTGTCATACCGTTTATCCAGACCAAATAATTTTAACCTGCCAAACCCCCTCGTCCCCATCCCCCCGACGCCCAAGAACTCGAATAACACGAATCCGGTTTCTACAGTACTGACAATATCGTTTAATCCTAAACTCAATCCAAAATGTTCAGGCTTTTGGTATACAACATCAAAGTAGAATATCGTTGTTCTCGGTATAGCTTCGTACGTAAATAACGCACCTTCTTCAGCAGCTCCAGTAGTCGGATCTATTGAAACCGACGTCCTCACCTCCAAGTTGGAATTTACTATCTGAGAAAACACCGAGTCGCTGACAATAACGAGTCTTTTAAATACATCCTCCACGTCAAAACCTCTATTTTTAAATTTCAACCGACTGCCATCTGCCTCAAATGTCGTTTCTGAAGTTATGCTATGCGTTATAACTTGACCATTTTCCCTTTTCAATTGAAGCAATAGCCAGCCAAAATTCAGGTATCCAACGTTTACTAGCTTTGATTCTAAATACTTCGACACTATGCATAACTCACTTTCGTCAAGATCCTGCCATGCAGCTTGGTCAACCTTCAATTCCCTAAGCCTACTTGGACAGGTAACCCAGATCGGGCCTATAAGAGAAGCAACCGGGAAGAACAGTATTTTTGCATCTGAAAATAGAGCTAAACCCTGGAGACTTTTAGG
>CBEVQP010000083.1:0-5222 GCA_965552035.1 uncultured Thermoplasmata archaeon
TCCTAACCTTTCCAAGATCACTTCCAGCCTCTGTATAAAAGATTGCTATTTTATTCCCCTCTTGAGATGGGTAGAAGCCACTAATAACCACGTGAGGCCCTATATCCCTTGAGGAGACGACCTCTTGCACCTTGCCGTTCGTAGATAACAGAATTATAGCATACTTGTCCCAAAATCTAGAAAGCACATAAATTCCAAAATCTGTCGGAGAGAAATCTATTATGTAGGGTATCTTATGGTATTTTTCTATTTTAGAGTATATTTTCTCCGGAAATTTCCCGAGAAATTCTCTCAGTCTTTTGTTATGATTGTTTACGAATTCTATAGTTCTCTCACTGTTTAGATTCTCTAACCAAATGTAATTGTCTTTCACGTTCAAAACCATAAGCATTACCCTACTAAACTTTAATTAGATCTCAATATTAAGATTGATTCTTTTTCTTGCATCCAAGTGAGCTACCGCCTCAAAAGGTGATGTTCCTCTCAGTGAGAGTAATATAAAAATCGCTAAAGAGTAACGTTCTTGGTAAAGATTTTATCAAGTCTAAGACAAGTTAAGCTGTGCTTTTAAGAAAAGAGATCGGTGAGAATTTACTTGTCAACTATGGTTTACTTAACGAAAATTTTATTTATATTATACTAAATTTTATTTGTAGTAAAGTAAACCATAGTTTACTGGTGAGTATATGAACTTTGTATTGGAAAAAATTGACGAGGCAATTAAGACGTTGGAAGAAATAAAGAACTCTCTTCGGACAAGTGTTTCGACAGAGCCCACAGAAGTAAACTATGAAGAACTGAAGAAGAATGTGAACGTAGAGTACATTTCAAAAGTACTTAGTGCAGTTGCGCATAAAGATAGGATAAAAATAGTTTTGGAGCTACAACCTACGGGAAAATATTTTACAGAGTTGCTTGAAGCTACGAGGCTTAACAACAGTGCTTTGTACTTTCATCTGAGAGTGCTTCTTCAAGCAGGGATAATATTTCAGGAGTACTCTAGGGGAAAATATCTTCTAACAGATCTGGGAGAACAACTTACAAAGATGATTCTTCGAATAGCCTTAGTCACAAATACTGCAGGGAGGTGATGAGTTATGATATTCTCAAGATCTGTCGAGATTAAAGAAATAAGGAAGTTATCTGAAAATTATGTGATAGAACGCGAAGACTTGATATTTACAATAAATAAAGGATCGTATGTCGTCCTTTTTAGTAAGTTAGATCATATTCTAGGATTTATTGGAAAATACGACTATTTCTATAAAATTAAGCTTGACCTGCCTTTTGGAAGCTTCTCTAAAGATGTCACGGGGAGCGGTAGTGGTATAGGCATACTCGCATCTAAAAAAATAGGGTTTAAAGAGGATGTAGTAAGAATTTCCGAGACCTTATCTGAAATACCAGAAGAACTTAGGAAGGATATTAAAAGCTGTAAAAAAGATACCGAAGAGTTTTTAAAAACGTCGAAAGTAGATTCTGGCTTAATAATTAGAACAAACGAGTTTAAAGCGATTGTAGGGAAGAGAAGTGTAGTTCTAAAAGCACCGGACACGAAGGTTGTCAAAAGCTTCACAGGTAATTACGTACTAAAAACAAAATCGTTGAAACTAACGTATTCTCCTCCGTCAAATCTTGTTTTTAAATCAGAAAACGGGTTTAAGGCAGTGATTTCCGGTGATGATATTGTTGCGAATAAAGTAGTTATCTCTAATAGATCTCTTGTAAAACCTGGTCTGGTAGCAAAAAGTGAAGACCTTGTAATGAAAGAAAAAACGAAGATATTTGAACAAATATCTAAAATTCTTCAGCAAGATGGTTTCCACGAAGAAGCTTAACAGACTCTTCTAAAAATATAAACCTTTATTTCTCTTTCCATCCTTTTTCTTATAACTTTCAAGATCTTGTAATTGTTCACCTATTTGCCTAAACTGTTCAAAATCAATATTAAGTGTGCCAGTATTACCACCTCCAAGGCACTTGAGGGGGAATGACCTGGATGGCAACACCAGACTTTGATGCCAGAAGGGAAGAAATCCTCAACGCACCTTTAACTAAAATAATGATGAAGCTTGCACTACCTACAATGGGTTCAGCGCTTCTTGACACTCTGTATAGTTTCTTAGATTCATTATGGCTTGGGGGTTTGGGGTCGTCAAGCGTTAGCGCCCCTATGTTAACACTAACGGTTCTATGGTTACTTTTTTCGATATTTGGTGGTATTATTAATGGCGCATTCCCGTTTATTTCACAGAATCGCGGTGCCGGAAGAGATGAAGATGCTAGGAAAGCTGCCGGTCAAGCTATGTTCCTCGCCACAATTATCATGCTCCCTCTTATAATCACATTCCTATTCCTTTTACCTTATATTGCCACATTTTTTGGATTGGAATCTTCATTTAGAGAGGACTTCATTGCTTATGCATCAATCGTAATTTTCTCAGACATAGCCCTAGGAGTCGCCCAGATGAGTCTGGGATTAATCAGATTGTGGGGATATCCTGAGCTTTCATTTTACATCAGGGTTCCGTTTGTTACCCTAAATGCTGTTTTAGATCCATTTTTAATCTATGGTTGGGGGCCATTTCCAGCATTAGGTGTGCGTGGAGCTGCTATTGCAACTTTACTCGCAGAAGTTCTTGAAGCTATAGTGGCCATATACTTTCTAGCTTACGGTAAGGTAGGCGTAAGTATGAGGTTAAAACACTTAAAGCCTGACTTTGAACTCATTAAGAAAATTGTTAGAATAGGAACTCCTCTTGGTATCACAAACTTTACAGAAGCTTCGGGATTTTTCATCCTTACTTCTATAATATCAAACATCGGCCCCGTAGCAATTACCACGTGGACTGTTTATGACAAAATAACAAGTCTATTCTGGTGGATGATAAACTCGTTAAATAACGCTAGCATTACAATAGTAGGCCAATGTATTGGTGCTAACAAATTCGATAGAGCTGAGAGGGCTATAAGGCTTACATTAATTGTTAGTTTCCTGATAGCATTGGTGGGTACAGTTTTAATTGCTATCTTCCACAAACAAATATTTATGTTGTTTCTCAGGAATCCCAACGATCCCTATAGGATACCAGTTATTGAGCAGAGCTTTTATGTTTCTGTAATATTTGGAGCATCTTTGCCCGTATTAGCAGTATCATTTAGCGCCTTAGCACCTTTTTACGTCTCTGGAAGAACAAAATATCCCATGTATGTAGCAATTGCAAGACTGTGGCTTATGAGAGTTCCACTGACCTTCCTCTTTGGTATAGCGCTAGGCTTTAGAGAAATTGGTGCGTGGACCGGTATGAGTTTAAGTAACTTCGTTGCGTTCGGAGTCTCGTACACCCTCCTCAAAATGGGCAAGTGGAAGATGAGGGTTGTAGAGGACAAAGAAGTAACAATTACAGAAGAGACATCACCAAAAGTGGATTAGGCGACTGAAATTGATGTTAAAGATGTTCTAAGAACGACGTCCTCATCACGCCCGGCAAGGGACAAGAATCTCATCACAAGAGCTTTTGAGTTATGAACATTAATTTTTGCAACAACGCCCCCAGAAACGCCACTTTTTAACGCATCATCTATTATTTTTGCCACAGTTTTTCTAAACACATCTAAAAACTCTTTTTCAAAGATTATGCTAGACATTTTAATTTTCTCAGAAATTTCCAAAAGAGCAAGATACGCTATTTCTTCTGAGTTAGAGCCGACAAGATAGACTTCGTCATCCATATTTACTACAAGATCTCTTTTCAAGGTCTTCACCTCAAATAATTATACGCAAATACAAAATAAGTCCCCACTTTTCACTCTTTCTTAGAGCCAAAACACTCAATAGCAGTTATAACAATAAAAAGAGGACTTTATAGGCCAATAACATGAAAGGGTCAAGAAAAATTTATAACAAGGTATTAAAACCTCTTGAAAAGCACTGGATAACCTACGGGAGCTCCCACAAATTTAGATATTGCCGCGCATTTAACAAAAAATATGTGATAAATTCCCAAAACTTCGAGGGCCTCATAGTTCGCTTGGCCTTTTGTTATAGTAACATCTGAGTTTTGTATAAGCTCTAGGATCTCTGTAGACCAATAATTAGGTCTTCTTTCTCTCGTAGGATGTATGCCTACAAGTTTTATTTTGTCGATTTCTTCAAATCCTATCTCCAAAGCTTCCTTTACCGTTATGTCATTAATAAACGGCTCTGCCTTAGCAACAACCGTTACTTCTTTTATCTGTGGGAATCTGTCTAAAATTACTTCGATAAAAAGCTTATCTAACACCGCTTCTCCCGCATTATCTAAGAAAAAAACGACGTTCTGTGCCCTTTTAAGATCACTAGTCAAAATATCGAATTGATTTATCCAAAAGGTCCTTTCAGAAGCCTTAAGAACTTCATCAAATACATTTTCAGCAGCATCTTTTGATCCTAAATCAACTATATTTGCTCCTACAGATAGCCTTAAAGCTGTGAAAAGAGGGTCCTTCTGTGAATAAACGTATTCCTTAAACTCATCATATTTAGAAAGAAGAGTCATATTATGCTCGCGTTTAATATCTTCATACACATCCTCTTTATTCAAAATCCTTTTAAGAAAATCATAAATAAAATAGGCATTTTCAATGGGAGTGACTGAAAAATCAACCTTCTTTACCACTTCAAGAATGTCTTGTATGTGTGTTTTTATAAAGTCTTCATTTGCTTTGTTTGCTCTAAGAGCTCTTATTGCTTGGTTAATGAAACATGGAACACATTCTATCTGAGTGTTCATGATAATAAAAACGTCCTTAGCTTTATTTCTTTTTCTAAATGTTTTTTCGTTATGCAAATAACATGAAAATGCCTATAAAGATCATAAGAATTGCGTAAATAGCCTCCAGTACTTTTGGGTGTGTTTTTATAGATACCTTCGCGCCTAGCCATGTTGCAAAGAGTGTAGGTATTACTATGGCAATAAAAAGCCATGGATCGATAAATCCTAAGTGTGACAGCACAAAACCTCCACCTAGAGATGTAAAAACTACCTGAAGAAGTGATGTTCCAATAGCCACATTAGTGGGATAGCCAAGCGAAATTAGTATGGGTACATAATATATTCCACCACCAGCGCCCATAAATCCAGATGCAAAACCTGCAAGAAACATGAGAATTACTAAGAGAGCATCCTTGTGCCTAATTATCCTGGTTGCCTCCTTTCGAACGTTTCTTGTACTACGAAATA
>CBEVQP010000084.1:0-5182 GCA_965552035.1 uncultured Thermoplasmata archaeon
CTTTACAAATCCAGAACAAATCCAGTACCTGGAGAGGGGGGATTTAAGAAGAAAATTTTGATTGTCGGTGAGGCCCCGGGAAAAAATGAAGACCTTATGGGAAGACCATTTGTCGGTAAAGCTGGAAAACTTTTAGATAATCTCTTAGCCAAAATTGGTCTATCGAGAGACGACGTGTATATAACAAACGTAGTAAAGTGTAGGCCTCCAAACAACAGGGAACCCAATAATGATGAAATAAATGCTTGTAGAACATATCTTATTCGGCAGATGAATGCCTTAAACCCCAAGATTATCGTTTGTCTTGGCAGAGTTTCTTCAAATGTAATTGCTCAAATGTTAGGAGTATCTTTTTCGAGCATGACCAAAGATCATGGAAGACTGAAAAAATCCCCGATTCGACCCATTTACGTATACTTTACATATCATCCTGCAGCAGCCCTTTATAATAGGGTGAAACTTAACGAATTGGAAGAAGACTTCTTGATATTAAAGAAAATTTTATCTGAGTTGCTTGAAAATGAAAAATAAATAAAAATAGAAAATAGGGGGAAGTTATTTCTTCTTTGTCATGAAGTACGCAGCAACTCCAATTATGATGATAATCACGACCACTATCGCCACTATTGTTCCGGTGCCTATTCCGCCCTCTGTTGGCGTGGGTGTCGGTGCGGGTGCTATTTCTACCGTAATTGATGACGTCAATGCTGGTGGCTTGTTTTCGTCTACATTTGGTGTAAGCTCGTCCTTAGGTCCGAATATGTCTACAACACGAGGTGCAATGTCGTTAGTAATCCAGTTTGCATCAGCTCCGCCAAGTTTCCACTCCTCAGCCTCTGTACTGGCTGAGCGATAGCCATAAACGCCGAATCCATCATGGCTACCTACAGTTACCACAAAGTGTACTGTATAGAGTGTCCCGAACTCGGACTTAGGAACCATGACTAGTATCGTGTCACTAACATCTGAAGCCGTGACTTGCACTACATCAGTCTTGGTTGTACCGTCAGCAAACCAAAGAGCAGTAGGAGCGTTTCCGCTGTTAGGATCTTCGAGGTATGAAGGCCAGCCTGGTGTGACTGAAATAGCATATTCCCACGCAAGATCATCGCTAAGCATTATGTTGCTTCCGGGTAGGCCAGATGTGTTTCCACCCTCAGCGGTGTCGATGTAGATTGTAATGTATTGCAGACAGAATCCGTTAGGTCCATTCCATGGGTTGTCTCCAAGCTCTCTTAGGCCAATCCTAAAGATAAAGTTCGTGCCATCATCTAATAGCGTGAATGTTATGAGGTCAAATACACCTGGTACGAACACGTCTGCGGTTGGGTAGTCATAGAACTCATCTTCTGCATCGTCTGTGGCTGTAATCCATAGCTTGAGAATTCCTGCCTCAGATAGGCTCCAGAGTAATGTGTTCTCAACAAACCTTGGACCATCGAGTGCTACGTCATAGTATTCAGTTACTATGAAAGGCTCATAATCTCCATAAGGTGATGCTCCTGACACAATAACAACGCTGCCAGTATCTAGCTTCTCAGCAGCAACAATTGGGAATCTTCCTGTGTCTCCTGCCTCATATATGTTTCCTGCTGGGTCGTTGTTCTCTACAATTGTACCCGCCTCCGTAGTAGCTAGGATCGGATATACGTTGTCAGGATATGTCTCGCCAAGCTTAAGAGACTTCCAGTTTCCATCGTCATCAACATAGGCTACTACACCAGGACCATGAGCGAGGATTGGCTTAGTAATTCCTAATTTAACAAGATCAGGAGCTTCATCTGGAACTACAGCAGCAACACGATATCCTCTACCACAGTTGCTCTCTGGGTCTTCAACACTAACAAGATCTACTCTTAGGTGTGTGCCAACCTGTTCGGCGACCAGGTTAATGTTATTCTGTACGTCTACACCGCCACCATAATCAGAGTCTGCAGCGAGCCACAATACTTTGTTTCCTTGAGAAAGCCAGTCAGAAATAGCGCTTATTTCATCCGCACCTAATGGGGTCTTTATTTCTCCGAAAATTAGAACATCAACATCTGCTAATGCATCACTAGTTATTGTATCTCCAAGGCTTTCAAGTCCTTCATAGGTTCCGAAAACCTTAAACACTGCATTAGGAATTGAGAGCTTGGTTAGATTTCCTATTTGTTTGTCTCCTTGGCCGTGCGCAAGGTCTAAGGCTATTACTATTGTGTTGTCCTCAGCGTTCACAGTATTGGCCGTTGCTACAAAGGGTATTAAAAGAGACAGTAGTACTAACGCCACTAAAAGCATCGAAAGCCTTTTCATGCTAACATACCTCCAGCGTCGAACAAATATCTAACTAAAAATAATTAGCCCACAATATAGTTTTAATAATTGCTATTGTATAACTGTGGTCACACGTGATTATATTCAAAAACCATCTTTTAAATTATGTGACAAAGCGTTAAGTAGCTCTCCATAAATAGTACTGTAAGAAGTACTAAACTGAGGTGAAATATCTTGGAACTCAAGCCTGGAATTAAACTAGAAAAGGAGTATGAAGTACTAAAAGAACACCTCGCAGATTTCTTAAGTAGCGGAGATGTAGCAGTTCTTTCGACACCTTCGATGATTCTCTTTATGGAAAATACTTCGAGATTACTTGTAGAGGATTTCTTGGAGGAGGGTTATACAACTGTTGGCACACGAGTTGACGTTAAACACTTAGCTCCCGCACCTTTTGGAGCTAAAATAAAAGTAATCTCAGAACTAAAGGAGATAGAAGGCAGAAAGCTTGTCTTTGAGGTCAAGGCATTTTGGAATAGTATACTTATCGGAGAAGGAACTCACGAGAGATTTATAGTCAATAAAGAGAAATTTTTAGAAAAACTGAAAAAGATGGTATCTAGCAATTAATACCTTATTCTCCAAGTATTTCTTCAATTTTCTCTTTCTTCCGATAAACATGCTCAATGTAAATCCCAAGGGACGTAAGAAATATTGTAGTTAGTGTTATTACTAAAGCGCTTCTTTCATCATATTCGTTTTTTAAAATTCTACGAGGAAGAACGGGCTGCATAGGATACCATTCTACAGCTACAAATTCTCCATATTCATAATCATAATAAACCGATTTCTCTGGTGCGTTAGGTGAAGAAATCGTTGAGTTCCTTATCGTATACTTCACAGTGAATGGTCCATAGAACAATGCGCTAACATTGCATGAAAGTATAATGTTACTTTGAATCTCGGAGTCAATTATCTCCACATATACGTTCATTTTGTTCAAATTGGTAAATACCATTACATCTCCAATTATTGTTGAGTTGATAATGCGAATTACTAAATTATAAATTTTGGTGGTCTCTGAGATCATTACTAGAAAATCGATCATTTCTTTGTCATAAGTATAAATTTTTGAGTCTTTAATAGTAATTTCTACCTTTTCTAAATCGCGGCGATAATCTAGAAGCACTAGAGTCCTTATTGTAGAATCCTGAGGAGAAGTAATTCCGGAAATAGTTACTTTTTTAGGATTTTCGATTATAAAAACTCGTTCAACAAAATTTGCAGCTATAGATACATTTTCTATGGCAATCTCGTCCGTCTCGGCTATAATAGTGTATCCCTTAAAACCCTCTTCGTCAATAATTATATCCTTCATGGTATATTCCATAATGCCAAAACTCTCAAGAGGTCCAAATATGATGGAACCTATGACAACGATAACAAGCACTGTATGCACGAGAAGGTTTATTTTATTAAATCCCCCCTTACAAAATCTTTTCAACCCTTTCACTAAATTCGAATAAAACATAATCCACTATCCCCTCAGAAACTTCGCCTTGGGTTATAATTAAAGCCCAAAATGCCTCCTTAAGGAATATTATATAAATTCTGTATTGCTGCATTCTTACAACAACTTTGTCAATTTTGTCCATAAGCGTATTACCCAACCTCTCAATACCTCCAAGAATTGCTATGATTGTTACCCTTGTCATAGGATTTTCAATTATGCTTTTTACTTTAGGATCCTTCTTTTTTGAGAATATTAAAGTTCCCGATCGAGTAAAAAATCCAAAATAAACAACTTCTGGAATTATTCTAAATAACTCATCTGAGAAAGATGATACCAACTCTATCAGATCTTCCATGACCAAAGAGTCTTGCCCTGCGTCTTCTTCGAGTATTATTGGCATTTTAACACCACTTAACTTCTTTTCGAGATTGTCTTTCAGGTGTTCTTTGTATCATTTATGGTCGGAAAGGTTAGAGACCTATCGTCTTAAATTGGATAATATTTGAATAAATTACATAATCATTTTATATCTAAAGATGTTTTTGCGTTCACCCGCCACCATTTAATATTAAGCAAATCCTCTATTATTTGGTCAACAAATTATTTAGGTAATATTCTACTAATAAATTCTTTCGGATTAAACGTTATCAAATCTTCGTAACCTTGGCCAACTCCTATAAAGATTATTGGTCTCTTGGTTTCATATGCTATTGTTATAGCTGATCCACCCTTAGCATCTGCGTCCATTTTAGTTAGTATCACAGCATCAAAGCCTACTTTTTCGTAAAATTCTTTTGCTTGATTTATTGCGTCATTCCCAGTAAGAGCGTCTCCTACAAATATTGTCATATGAGGATTTGTTACTCTTTTTATTTTCTTCATTTCTTCCATTAAATTTCTGTTTGTTTGCATTCTGCCCGCAGTATCAATTAATACAACGTCTTTACCTCTTGCTTTTGCATGTTGTATTGCATCATAAGCAACTGCTGCCGGATCTGCCCCATAACTTTGATATATCAACTTAACACCTAATCTCTCACTATGTTCCTTTAACTGCTCAATAGCGCCAGCTCTAAAAGTATCGGAAGCCGCAATAACAGGTTCTAATCCCATCTTTTTTAGTCTATAAGCAATTTTCGCAATTGTTGTTGTTTTTCCACTACCATTAATACCTAGAAACAAAATTACATATGGGTGAGGTCCATTTTGTACTACTTTGTCAAACTCAAAAATATTTTGAGATAGAATCTCCATAAGAACTTCTTCAAGCGAATTAACAATATATTCCTCAACCTTTCCTCTAGGAACTTGTACTCCAAGAAGCTTCTTTTTTAAGTTATCTCTTATAGCATCAATAACAGGCATTGCAATGTCAGACTCTATTAATGCTAACTCAAATTCATCAAAAATTTC
>CBEVQP010000085.1:0-5146 GCA_965552035.1 uncultured Thermoplasmata archaeon
TAAACATTACACTTATTTCCGTAGCTAACAAACTTTGACATCCCTAGATTATGCTGAGCCATCCAATCCAAAACAGCCGCTCCAAAAGCTCCACTCTGAGATAAGAACGCTATTCCTCCAGGCTTTGGGAATCCCTGTCTATCAGGAGGGTTAAAAATTGTTGCGAGCATGTTCTCAGAGTTATACACCCCCAGACAATTGGGTCCTATTACTGGTATTCCTGCATCATTTGCAATTTTGCGTACCTTCTCTTCAAGTTTTGCTCCCTCAGGTCCACTTTCACTAAATCCTGCAGAAATTATTATTACTCCCTTAACCCCCTTTTCAGCACACTCTCTCATGACTTGTGGAACAACCTTTGCCGGAACTGCAATCACTGCCAAGTCTATTTCGCCCGGAACTTCTTTCACACTTCTATAAGCTTTAATTCCCATAACCTCTTCTCTCTTGACGTTAATCGGATATATCTCACTACCACTCCACATTTCCTTAAGATTTGTCATAAGTGCTGTACCTATCTTTCCGGGAGTCTCGCTTGCGCCTATTACTGCGACACTTTTAGGGTAAAATATAGGATCAAGATTCCATCCTGAAGACATATTATTCACCCTCATTAAAACAATTGGCTGATATTAAAAATAGAGGTTCCTTAGCAAAAAGTAAAATATTAGTGGAGAGGAGGATAGTCATATCGGGACTTCTTCTCCAATCTCGTCAATAATAATTTTTATATAATCCTTTGCGTATTTTTCGGCTATTTCAACACGTTTGTCGAACGTTTCCGGATTTACTCCAAACTTTTCTGCAATTCTCCTAGGTGCTTCATAATAGCTCTCTAACGTAAGAATGGGCATCAGTGGTTCTCTCTGAGATAATACCTGAGCGTATTTCTTCTTCATTTCAGAAAACATCTCACGAACTTCTTCGAAGTTTTCGAAGGCATACTCCACGACTTCTTGTGGAGCGACCTTTTGGTGATACATTAGTCTAATTGTAGCTACGAACCCTTTCCATGCGTTTGGCTTCTTCTCTCTTAAATTAAACTTAAAGACTTCCCTCAAGAAGAAATATACGTTCTCAAAGAGGTATTCTCCATTAAATATCCATGGGGCATAATCTCCTCTAAGCGCAGGAACAGGTATATAAACGGAGATCTCATCGGGAGTCCTAAACCAATATTGAATTATATATCCTCTCAGAACGGTGTTTGTTGTCTCATCGTAAGACATCTCAGCAATTGCGTCTGGCGTCCATAAAAATTTGAGATCGTAATCGAGAGTTGTTAAATTAATGGTAGCTACTTTCCACTCTGAATATTGATCCAGTGACTGGATTGTCTTATTTGTCTTCCTTTCTTGTTTGGCCACTTCAAGAATTTTTTCTCTGAGTTCTAAGGCTTTATCGATGGAGTTAAGAAGTTTCTGTGAGTAGTTCTCTAAGATTTCCTGAGGGGCGCTCTTAAGCTTAAGGACCCCGGCATAGAACTCATTTTCAAATAGTTCTTTAAGGGCCCTATTTAGTGTCGTCATATTTGTACAACTCCCCCAGATCTGTTTATTTTTGATGTGTTAGTTGGATGTTTACTCTATGATTGATGTTAAGTCATAACACATCAATCATTTGAATTAGGAAAATAGTTCTAGAACCATATAACTCTTACTACATTAAATAACTATTCCCAATGATACTTGAGATACTTTGATATGGCTATATATCCCGTGCTTGTAATTATCAGTATGTAGGCAAAAATTTCTAAGAAAATATTAGGGTGGTACCTTGAGGCCTTCTGTAATTGTGTGTGATTGCATGTTAGGAAAATTAGCACGAATGCTCAGAATTCTGGGATTTAATGTAGTATACTATAACACCATTAGTGACGAAGGGCTTCTAGATATCTCTAAACAATTAAATGCGCTTCTCCTTACAAGAGATCGTGAGCTCACAGCGAAATATAATCCATCCCTATATGTGCCCCACCAGGACGTAAATAAACAAATACTTTTTGTTATTAATGAGCTCAAAAAATTTGGAATCTTACCTTACGAGGGCTATTTAGAAATATGTCCTATATGTGGCTTCCCTATAATACTTGCTGAAAAAGAGGCAATAAAATCAGAAGTGCACGAAGGAACGTACTCTTCATACGAAGAGTTCTATTACTGTCCAAATTGTGGGAAAATTTACTGGAAGGGGCCTCAATACCAGGAACTAATAAAAAGAATTGGAAAGTTAAACTCAAAACTTTTCAATAATCTGAGATGATAGTTTCTTGATTACTTCTTTAAAGATCTTTTTGGCCATCTCTATAGAGTCTACTCCTCTAAATTCACACCCTCCTGCAAACCTGTGTCCACCACCTTCGCCTCCCATTTCTTTTGAAATCTCGGAAAGACTATCACCAACTGAATAAAAGTCAATAGACTGGCTCATCCTCACGGATACCTTTAATAGGGATCTCTTTCTATCGTACGTCCCAACTACCACCAAATCTGTAAACATATAATTTTCGTTCATAAGTACATTCGCAACAGACCCTGTAGCGTTTGGATGTATGTACTCCTCCTCTGACACATCTAAAAATAAGAGAAGTGTTATTTTTCCCAAGTGCACTATCTTTGCATTTTCTTTAGCTCTGCTATAGTACTTATTTTTCATCATCCTTGCCTTGTTTTCGTATTTTAGCGCTAAATCAACTAAATCATCAGGCTTATTAGGATATGTCAGCAGTTCAAAGGCTATTTTTAGAGCTTCATTGCCCAAATCTAGTCTTACAAGATTGTTTATAAGAGTTGCAAATTCCTTTGCTTCCCGGAACTTATGCTTTTCTAGTGGAAAAATATAATCATAAATGAACAACTTTGAGAGCGTTTCAGGGTCCTTCAACCCCATTGAAGCTAGGTGTTCTATAGCTCCCAAGATAATATTCTGTTTTTCCTCATCGCTAAGTTTTTCCCAATGTTGTTGAGCCTGCTTTATTGGTAGAATTTCGGAGAAAAATGGTATCGGAGAGTACCTAGAGGATTCACTAAGTTTTTTATGATACTTGCCATAAAGGTTCAGCGATAAAACTTCTTCAACAAACCCTTTTTCAATTAATTCATCAACAACAATCCTATTAAACCCCACAAGAGACATTACCATTCCATTTTCGTCCTTGTAGTCATACTGGACGTCTCCAACAGCACCTACGACCGGCGGTTCATAAATACTCTCTATTTCCGTCCCTAAATTTTTTGCAACATAATAAGAAAGCGTTGATGAACATGCAAAGCTATCTTCCATAATTCCAAATATCTTGGGATTGAGAATTCTGTCTTCATATCCGGCAGGAAATATCAGGTGATGATCAACTACGAATGTATTTCTAAATTTTTCCATTATTTCAATAATTTCTCTCTCAGCACCAAAATCAAGAATTAACACAAGGTCATATTTGTTGCTAGGTATGGATCTTAGCGTCCTAGCCAAAGATACTGGCGATTCAAAAGACATCCAATAAAGGTTTTTTTGTGGAATATAACTTTTTAGAGCATTATACATTATGGCGAGGGCTGAGAACCCATCCGCATCTCTATGGCCTATAATCAAAGCGTTCTTTGATGATTCAAGGACGCTCACTAAATCTTCTGAGAATTCTTCTATTTTTTTAATCATATTGTCTACTTTGTTCCTAATAGGCATCACCGTGTTTTATGGAAGATAATACTTGAAAATGAACATTATGGTCAAAAGTGTAAGCATTACTCCTAAGAGCAACGTTAGGGGAAATATATACTTACTATATTTGCTCTCCTTCAACGATCCGAAAAATATCGGTATTGGACCAATCAATAAAAATCCTCCCCACGAAACTTCTTGTCGTTGCCTACTTGGCTCCTCTACTTCCTCCTCAATCTTCTCGCTTAAGTTAGGCTCAAAATAATAGTCTTGATAGTGGGATTCCTCCCTTCTTATTACTAACAACGGATAAAAGATTGCAGAAATTATTCCCAAAAAGATTAGAATTATGCCAATAATGCTCAAAATGCCTCCTTCACCTATGACAACAGGGAATATAAGGAATACTGAAAGCGTGTGAGGGTGTGTTAATACATCGATCATGATTAACAACATCCCAACAAGGATTAGTATAAACCAATACATGGACTACACCGCCCTTCAAAAAGATTCCTTTTCTAATTATATTAAAGCTATCATGGAATTAAAAGTTGAGGATGGTGGACCCGCCGGGATTTGAACCCGGGACCTCCGCCTTGCGAGGGCGGCGATCTTCCAGACTGATCTACGGGCCCTTCCCTCAACAATTATCAAGTATGAGTTTTTATAGATTACTCAAAATCTCCGTTCTATAAAAATATTACATGAACAGTAATTATATCTAAGGCATGAGTAGACGAGCTCATGGAAAAGGGGTTATTTAACATGAGTCATTCGAATGTCGTAGTGGGTATAACAGGAGCTTCTGGCGCAATTTACGGCGTACGAACTGTAGAAGAGCTAGCAAAGTTGGGGCTAAAGGTTCACGTCATAATCACAAAAAATGGAAAAGCAACTCTTAGTCTAGAAGTTCCTAATTGGCTCTCGAGATTGGAAAAAGTCTCAAAAGTATTAGACGTAGCTGATGCTGATATATTTATTTCCGGAAGTAAGTCCTTTGGCTATCTTGTGATTGCACCATGTACAATTAACACGCTTGTAAAGGCTTCTCTGGGAATTGCAGATAATAATCTACTTAGAACGATTCAAGTAGCTATAAAAGAGGGTCTTCCTACCCTGCTCTTAGTCAGAGAAATGCCCTGGCCTCCACAAGCATTCGAAGCTGCGTATAAACTTTCACTCCTTGGCGTTAAAGTAGTTCCAGCTTCCCCACCTTTCTATGGAAATGTGAAAACTATAGAAGATCTCGTGAATAATGTTGTAGGTAGGGTTTTAAAGCTTCTGGGTTTTGAGAACAACCTCTATAAGAAGTGGAGGGATTAGCCTTGACATTTTTAGAGAAGTTCATAAAGGATCCGATAGTTATTGAAGAAACGCTTTCTCCAGACTGGAATGTCACAAAAAGAATCATCGAAGCTAAAGATAGGCCTATAATTTTTGAAAACATAAATGGCAAACGACTAATTTCAAATATTTATAGCAAAAGAGA